>JBILYW010000527.1:0-3177 GCA_044377555.1 Pseudomonas sp. | reverse complement strand
CCATCGCTGTGGCCGTAGGGCTGTTGGCACAACAAGCAAGCGCTGCTGGTTTCATTGAAGACAGCAAGGCCACGCTGAAACTGCGTAACTTCTATATCAACAACGACAACCGTGATTCGGGCACCAAAGCGGCTGGCGCTCAGAGCAAGGCCGAAGAATGGGGCCAAGGCTTCCAGCTGGACTTCACCTCGGGCTTCACTCAAGGCACAGTCGGTTTTGGTATTGATGCCATTGGCCTGTTGGGCGTGCGTCTGGACTCGGGCGGCGGCACTAATGGTCGCAGCGGTAACTCCTACGGCGGTACTGTATTCCCAAGTAAGTCCAACGGTGACGCCGTTAATGACTACTCCAGCCTGGGCCTGACAGCAAAAGCCAAGATCTCTCAGACCGAACTGCGTTACGGCACACTGCTGCCGAAACTGCCGGTCATTTCGTACAACGATGGCCGTCTGCTGCCGCAGACCTTTGAAGGTGGCCAGATCACCTCCAACGAGTTCAAGGATGTGACCTTGATCGGTGGTCAAATCGAACACGTGAAAGGCCGTAACTCCAGCAGCGAGGAGCAAATGTCCATTGGTGGTGCGAATGCTCGTACGGCCAATAGCAACAAATTCCTGTATGGCGGTGTCGACTACAAGGTCAACAAAGACCTGTTGCTGCAGTACTACTACGGCAATTTGGAAGAGTTCTACAAGCAACACTTCCTGGGTCTGGTTCACAACTGGTCCATCGGCCCGGGCGTGTTGAAATCTGACCTGCGCTACTTCAACAGCTCTGACGACGGCAAGAACGGCCACGACTCTGCGTATTACACCACCGGTGATTACGCCAACAGCTCAGCGGGTAGCGGCAAAGGCAAGGTCGACAACAACCTGATCAGCGGCCTGTTCCTGTACACCGTTGAAGGCCACACCTTCGGTGGCGGCTATCAGGTCAGCAACGGCAGCAGCGACTTCCCGTTCCTGAACCAGGGCGACGGCGCATCGGCTTACATCCCTACCGACATGCAGATCTCGAAGTTCGCACGTGCTGGCGAGCGTACCTGGCAGGCGCGTTACTCGTATGACTTCGCCAAAGTCGGCGTACCTGGCCTGACGGCGGGCGCGGTTTACCTGCGTGGCGACAATATCGACACCTACAACAGCAAAAACGTACAAACCAGCAATGGCTCTTCCGAGTGGGAACGCGATATCACCGTGGCTTACGTTATCCAGGAAGGCACGTTGAAAAACTTGGGCTTCATGTGGAAAAACGCCATGTGGCGCAACGATATTGCGGGCCTGCGCGACCAGGACGAAAACCGTCTGATCGTCAGCTACTCGATCCCGTTGCTATAAGCGTGATGTAGAACAAAGGTAAGAAAAATCCTGCCCGGTGCAATACCGGGCAGGGTGTTTACCGAAGACCAGAACGATCAATTCGCAACACATTAATAGTCGTAGCTCCCTGCCACTCCCCTTGCCTAAACCTGCGCCCAGAGTGGACCCGGGGCTTTGTTGCGTCCAATGAAACAGTTTTTAATATTCTTTTTTGCGCTAATCAAATCGATATTTATTCTTTTTAATTCACTCATGACGCAGGCAGAGTAGGCCCATCACGCCCTGCCATTCCCTATAAAAAGGAGCTGCACCATGAGCCTCAGACTCGGCGACATCGCCCCCGATTTCGAACAGGATTCCAGCGCCGGCACCATCCACTTCCATCAATGGCTGGGCGACAGCTGGGGCGTGCTGTTCTCTCACCCCGCGGACTTCACCCCGGTGTGCACCACCGAACTGGGCCTTACGGCCAAGCTCAAGGACGAGTTCGCCAAGCGCGGCGTCAAAGCCATCGCGCTGTCTGTCGACCCGGTGGACTCGCACCACAAGTGGATCGATGACATCAACGAAACCCAGAACACCGTGGTCAACTTTCCGATCCTGGCCGATGCCGATCGCAAAGTGTCGGACCTCTATGACCTGATCCACCCCAATGCCAGCGACACCCTGACCGTGCGCTCGCTGTTCGTGATTGATCCGAACAAGAAAGTCCGCCTGACCATCACCTACCCGGCCAGCACCGGGCGCAACTTCAACGAAATCTTGCGCGTGATTGATTCACTGCAACTGACCGATAACTACAAAGTCGCAACCCCGGCCAACTGGCAGGATGGCGACGACGTCGTGATCGTGCCGTCGATCAAGGACGAAGACGAAATCAAAAAGCGCTTCCCCAAAGGCTACCGCGCCGTGAAGCCCTACCTGCGCCTGACGCCACAGCCCAACAAGTAAGGTCAACGTCACCCCTTGTGGGAGCGGGCTTGCTCGCGATCAAGGCGCTGCGGTTTTTCTGATCCACCGCAACGATCCCATCGCGAGCAAGCCCGCTCCCACACAACCAGTGTCTTCACAGGGTTTCAGGCCGTTTCGACGGCCTTTTTTTGGCTTTCGGATTCGCCAGCCTGCATATACCTTTAAAGAATAAACAAATGAATAAATATGATTTATAGATATATAAATCACCTGTTAAGGTCTGTTCACTCAAGCGAAAACGCTGACAGCGAATTGCACATATTCATTCAAGGAAACGTCTAGATGCTGGTCGTGACTCTCGGAGGAAGCCCAAGCCAACGATCCCGTTCGGGAGTGTTGCTGGACTACGCCAAACGCTGGTTGAACCAGCAAGGCGTTGAAGTGGTGAGTTATCAGGTACGTGACTTCCCGGCCGAAGACTTGCTGCACGCACGCTTCGACAGCCCGAAAATTATCGACCTGCTGCAACAGATTGAAAACGCCGACGGCCTGGTGATCGCGACTCCGGTGTACAAAGCCTCGTTCAGCGGCGCACTGAAAACGGTGCTCGACTTGCTGCCTGAACGCGCCCTGAGCCACAAAGTGGTCCTGCCCATCGCCACCGGCGGCAGCATCGCCCACATGCTGGCCGTGGACTACGCCCTCAAGCCCGTACTGTCGGCCCTCAAGGCCCAGGAAATGCTGCACGGCATTTTTGCCGATGACAGCCAGATTGCTTACGGCGAAGGCAGCGCACAGGCGCAGCTTGCCCCCCTATTGGAACAACGTTTGAGCGAGGCCCTTGAGCAGTTCTACAGCGCCTTGGCGCGCCGTCCGAAACCGCTGGACCCCAACATCCTCAACGACCGGCTGCGCACGGCGCGCTGGAGTATCTGAAACACCATTT
>JBILYW010000526.1:0-3178 GCA_044377555.1 Pseudomonas sp. | reverse complement strand
TGAGGGGAGACCCTGCATGAATTACAACTGGGACTGGAGCGTGTTCTTCAAGTCCACCGGCGTAGGCAGCGAGACGTATCTCGACTGGTTTATTTCCGGTTTGGGCTGGACCATCGCTATCGCTGTTGTCGCCTGGATTGTCGCGTTGATCCTGGGTTCGCTGCTGGGCGTCATGCGCACGCTGCCTAACCGTTTTATCGCGGGCATTGCCACGGTTTACGTGGAAGTTTTCCGTAACGTACCGCTGCTGGTTCAACTGTTTATCTGGTACTTCCTGGTACCCGATCTGCTGCCGCCTGACTTGCAGGAGTGGTACAAGCAGGACCTGAACCCGACCACCTCGGCTTACCTGAGCGTTGTCGTGTGTCTGGGCCTGTTCACCGCCGCACGGGTTTGCGAACAGGTGCGTACCGGTATTGAAGCGCTGCCCCGTGGTCAGGAAGCTGCTGCCCGCGCCATGGGTTTCAGCCTGCCTCAGATCTACTGGAACGTACTGCTGCCGCAAGCCTATCGCATCATCATTCCACCGCTCACCTCCGAGTTCCTGAACGTGTTCAAGAACTCGTCCGTGGCCTCGTTGATCGGCTTGATGGAACTGCTGGCACAAACCAAACAGACGGCCGAGTTTTCCGCCAACCTGTTTGAAGCCTTCACCCTGGCCACACTGATTTACTTCACCTTGAACATGAGCCTGATGCTGTTGATGCGCCTGATCGAGAAGAAAGTAGCAGTACCCGGCCTGATGTCTCTGGGGGGCAAATAATGGACTTCTTCGATTTCAGCGGGATTGTCCCCGCCCTGCCCGGTCTGTGGAACGGCATGGTCATGACCTTGAAACTCATGGTCATGGGCGTCGTCGGCGGTGTCGCTCTGGGCACCGTGCTGGCATTGATGCGTTTGTCGTCAAGCAAGTGGATGGCCAACCTGGCCGGCGCTTATGTGAACTACTTCCGCTCGATCCCGCTGCTGCTGGTGATTACCTGGTTCTACCTGGCCGTACCATTCGTCCTGCGCTGGATCACCGGCAAGGACACCCCGATCGGCGCATTCGAGTCGTGCCTCGTGGCCTTCGTCATGTTCGAAGCCGCGTACTTCTGCGAAATCGTGCGAGCCGGCGTACAAGCCATCCCGAAAGGCCAGATGGGTGCTGCCAAGGCACTGGGCATGACTTACGGCCAGGCCATGCGCCTGATCATCCTGCCCCAGGCCTTTCGCAAAATGACCCCGTTGCTGCTGCAACAGAGCATCATTTTGTTCCAGGACACCTCGCTGGTTTACACGGTTGGCCTGGTGGACTTCCTCAATGCTTCGCGCTCCAGTGGCGACATCATCGGCCGCTCCAATGAGTTCCTGATCTTCGCCGGTCTGGTGTATTTCATCATCAGCTTTTCCGCCTCGCTGCTGGTCAAGCGTCTGCAAAAAAGGTTTGCCGTATGATCTCGATCAAGAACATCAACAAGTGGTACGGGGACTTCCAGGTACTGACCGATTGCAGTACTGAAGTCAAAAAGGGCGAAGTGGTCGTCGTGTGCGGCCCGTCCGGCTCGGGCAAGTCGACCCTGATCAAGTGCGTCAACGCCCTTGAGCCGTTCCAGAAAGGCGACGTTGTGGTCGATGGCACGTCCATTGCCGACCCGAAGACCAACCTGCCAAAACTGCGCTCGCGGGTTGGCATGGTGTTCCAGCATTTCGAACTGTTCCCGCACATGACCATCACCGAAAACCTGACCATCGCGCAGGTCAAGGTCTTGGGTCGCAGCAAGGCCGAAGCCACCAAAAAAGGCCTCGAACTGCTTGAGCGCGTTGGCCTGTCGGCGCACGCCCACAAGCACCCGGGCCAGCTTTCGGGTGGTCAGCAACAACGTGTGGCAATCGCCCGCGCCCTGGCCATGGACCCGATCGTCATGCTGTTTGACGAACCGACCTCGGCTCTGGACCCGGAGATGGTCAACGAAGTGCTAGACGTGATGGTGCAACTGGCCAACGAAGGCATGACCATGATGTGCGTAACCCACGAAATGGGCTTTGCACGCAAAGTGGCCGACCGCGTGATCTTTATGGACCAAGGCAAAATTGTCGAAGACTGTCAGAAAGAAGAGTTCTTCGGCGACGTAACCGCCCGTTCCGAGCGCGCCCAGCACTTCCTCGCCAAAATCCTGCAGCACTAAGCGACCTGATAGGGAAATGTATTTCCTGTGGGAGCGGGCTTGCTCACGATGGTATCGACCGGAGCTTTCTTATAGACCGAGTCGCCTGTATCGCGAGCAAGCCCGCTCCCACCTTAGATCTGCGCTGAACTCTGTTTCAGTGGTTGACCCAAGGCATCTGTGATGAAATGCGACCCCACTCTTTATCGCGGTGCTCCGCCCTCACTTGCCGTGAAACCTCGTCTGCTCCGTCATTTCCTGTTGCCGCCGCTGATCATCCTGTTGACCATCGGGCTGGGCTACGCGGGCTATCGCGTCAGCGAACACTTCGGTATCCGCGCGCTCGGCGAAAACGGCGAACGCCAGCTTGAACTTCATGCCCGCACCGTCGAGAGCGAACTGGGCAAATACACCTACCTGCCCAGCCTGCTGGAGCTGGAGTCCAGCGTCTCTGAATTACTGGCTGACCCGACCGTGCAAAACCGGGTCACCGTCAATCAATACCTCGAAGGCCTCAACCGTCGCAGCCGCAGCCGGGCCATCTATGTGCTCGACACCACCGGCCGTGTAATGGCCACCAGCAACTGGCGTGATACCGACAGTTATCTGGGCGAAGACCTGTCATTTCGCGCCTACTTCCAAGACGCCGTGCGAGGCCAGCCGGGACGCTTTTACGGGATCGGCAGCACCTCCGGCGAGCCCGGCTATTACCTGGCCCATGGCCTCGAAGAACAAGGCAAGATCATTGGTGTAGCGGTGATCAAGGTCCGCCTCGAAGCCCTGGAAGAACGCTGGCAACGCGCCCGTCTCGAAGCCTATGTGAGCGACGAAAACGGCATCATCATCCTGTCCAGCGACCCGTCCCGACGGCTCAAGTCCGTACGCCCGCTCACCGCGGAAACCAAAGAGAAACTGGCCCGCAGCCTTCAGTACTACTGGTGGCCGCTCAATGAGCTGGAGCCGCTGGAACGCGAGCATCTGGCCGAAGGGGTGGAGAAAGTCACCTTTGCCACCAACAGCGAAGTGGTCAC
>JBILYW010000064.1:0-9724 GCA_044377555.1 Pseudomonas sp. | reverse complement strand
CTGGCGGCATACGTGTTCAGCTTGTCACATGGTAATCAAGAGGAAAAAACAGCCCAATAATTACCAGACATTTCCTGCCGCATCATTTTGGTGCGGCAGTTCCCGCCTCAAAGCGCGACCAAGTGTCGCACCTCTTTTTAGCCCGCCATTGCTCTCCCGCCATTCAGGGCTAAGCTCTTAGCTTGCGTGTTCGGGACTCCCCCGGCTTCACGTCAAGTGAAAATAATCGGTAAGTTGAAGGGCACTGTTACGGGCCACACTAGTGGGTTTACACCGGCTATCGTCCATCGCGATCTTCGCCATGCTCTTGCCACGCCCTACCCCCACCAGAATCCGCCCGCCTCACCCCCTTCGGTTTTGCCCTCCATCCGGCATTTTTGGCGAGGTCACTTTGACCTTACTCTGCGCATGGAAAGGCCGCAGAATCAGCCTTGGAAAGCATTGACCGGGGTCATGCTTCGTTGCAATAACCCTACGCTTTATACATACTTGCGACCGATTTTTATCCTAATAAAACACCTAAACCGTGGAACCTTAGAATGAGCACAGCAATCAGTCCGACTGCTTATAACTATAAGGTAGTCCGCCAGTTCGCCATCATGACGGTGGTCTGGGGGATCCTTGGCATGGGGCTCGGGGTTTTCATCGCGTCACAGCTTGTGTGGCCTGAATTGAACCTTGGCCTCGAATGGACGACCTTCGGCCGTCTGCGCCCCTTGCATACCAACCTTGTGATCTTTGCCTTCGGTGGCTGTGCATTGTTCGGTACCTCCTATTACGTCGTGCAGCGCACCTGCCAGACGCGCCTGATCTCCGATGCCCTTGCCTCGTTTACCTTCTGGGGCTGGCAGGCGGTCATCATCGGCGCGATCATCACGTTGCCGCTGGGTTACACCACGACCAAAGAATACGCAGAGCTGGAATGGCCATTGGCTATCCTGCTGGCCATTGTCTGGGTGACCTACGGTATTGTGTTCTTCGGCACCATTACCAAGCGCAAAACCAAGCACATCTATGTGGGTAACTGGTTCTACGGTGCGTTCATTGTCGTGACGGCAATGCTGCACATCGTCAACCACGCGTCCCTGCCGGTGAGCTTCTTCAAGTCCTACTCGGCATACGCCGGTGCGACTGACGCCATGATCCAGTGGTGGTACGGTCACAACGCTGTAGGTTTCTTCCTGACTACAGGCTTCCTGGGCATGATGTACTACTTCGTGCCCAAGCAAGCCGAGCGTCCGATCTACTCGTATCGCCTGTCCATCGTGCACTTCTGGGCGCTGATCACCCTGTACATCTGGGCCGGTCCCCACCACTTGCACTACACCGCTCTGCCGGACTGGGCCCAGTCCCTGGGCATGGCGATGTCGATCATCCTGCTGGCTCCAAGCTGGGGCGGCATGATCAACGGCATGATGACCCTCTCGGGCGCCTGGCATAAGCTGCGCACCGACCCGATCCTGCGATTCCTCGTTGTGTCCCTGGCCTTCTACGGCATGTCGACCTTCGAAGGCCCGATGATGGCAATCAAGACCGTCAACTCGCTGTCGCACTACACCGACTGGACCATCGGCCACGTACACGCCGGTGCACTGGGTTGGGTGGCGATGATCTCGATCGGCGCCATGTACCACATGATCCCGAAAATCTACGGTCAGAAGCAGATGTACAGCACCAGCCTGATCAATACGCACTTCTGGCTGGCGACTATCGGTACCGTGCTTTACATCGCTTCGATGTGGGTCAACGGCATCACCCAGGGCCTGATGTGGCGTGCAATCAACGACGACGGCACCCTGACCTACTCGTTCGTGGAAGCGCTGCAAGCCAGCCACCCGGGCTTTATCGTTCGCGCCATCGGCGGTGCCATTTTCGCCAGCGGCATGCTGTTCATGGCTTACAACGTGTTCCGCACCGTACGTGCCTCGAACCCGGTAGAAGCTGAAGCGGCGACCAAGATCTCTGTAGTTGGAGCCCACTGATGAAGCACGAAACAATCGAGAAGAATATTGGCCTGATGGCCTTCTTCATGGTCATCGCTGTCAGTATTGGCGGCCTGACCCAAATCGTTCCGCTGTTCTTCCAGGACGTGACCAACACCCCGGTTGAGGGCATGAAGCCGCGTAGCGCGCTGGAACTTGAAGGCCGCGACATCTACATCGCCAACGGCTGTGTCGGTTGCCACTCGCAGATGATCCGTCCGTTCCGCGCCGAAACCGAACGCTACGGTCACTACTCGGTAGCCGGTGAAAGCGTCTGGGACCACCCGTTCCTGTGGGGCTCCAAGCGTACCGGTCCGGACCTGGCCCGTGTAGGCGGCCGCTACTCCGATGACTGGCAGCGTGCGCATTTGTACAACCCGCGCAACGTCGTGCCCGAGTCGATCATGCCGGCGTATCCCTTCCTTGTGGAGCGCAAGCTCGACGGCAAGGATACGGCGAAAAAAATGGAAGTCTTGCGCACGCTCGGCGTCCCTTACACCGACGAAGACATCGCCGGCGCCAAGGATGCTGTAAAGGGCAAAACCGAAATGGACGCACTGGTGGCTTACCTCCAGGGCTTGGGCACCATCATCAAAAGCAAACGGTGATCTAGATGGATATCGGGATGATTCGAGGCCTGGGCACCGTCGTCGTGATGGTGGCTTTTATCGGTTTGGCTTTGTGGGTGTTCAGCCCGCGACGCAAGTCTGAGTTTGACGACGCTACCTTGTTGCCGTTCAAGGATGATCCCGAAGCCATCAAGCACGTCGAGCAAGAGCAAGCTTCTAGGAGTAACAAAGAATGACTACATTCTGGAGTCTGTACGTCACAGTCCTCACTCTGGGTACCATCTTCGCCTTGACCTGGTTGCTGCTGGCCACCCGCAAGGGCCAGCGCAGCGAGCAGACCGACGAGAAAGTCGGGCACGCTTTCGATGGGATCGAAGAGTACGACAACCCGATGCCGAAATGGTGGTTCATGCTGTTTATCGGCACCGTCATTTTTGCCCTTGGTTACCTCGTTCTGTACCCGGGCCTGGGTAACTGGAAAGGCCTGCTGCCGGGCTACCAGTACCTGGACACCAAAGAACAAACTCCATTCGCCAATGGCCAGTCAGGCTGGACCGGCGTTCACGAGTGGGAAAAGGAAATGGCCAAGTCGGACGCCAAGTTTGGTCCGATCTTCGCCAAATTCGCAGCCATGCCCATTGAAGAAGTCGCCAAGGATCCGCAAGCACTGAAAATGGGTGGCCGTCTGTTCGCGTCCAACTGTTCCGTGTGCCACGGTTCCGACGCCAAGGGCGCATATGGCTTCCCGAACCTGACCGACGCCGACTGGCGCTGGGGCGGTGCGCCGGCAGACATCAAGACCACCATCATGGATGGTCGTCACGCTGTCATGCCGGGCTGGTCTGAAGTGATTGGCGAGCAAGGCGTCAGCGACGTAGCTGCCTACGTGCTGACCAACCTTGATGGCCGCAAACTGCCGGAAGGCGCGAAGGCCGACCCTGCCAAAGGCAAGGAAATCTTCGCCACCAACTGTTCGGTTTGCCACGGGCCTGAAGGCAAGGGCAACCCGCTGATGGGCGCACCTGACCTGACCCACCCGGGGGCATTCATCTACGGTTCGAGCTTCGCTCAACTGCAGCAGACCATCCGTTACGGCCGTCAGGGCCAGATGCCTGCACAGGCTGGCATGCAAGGGAATGACAAGGTTCACTTGCTGGCCGCCTACGTTTACAGCCTGTCCCACGGCGATGACGCCAAGGCAGCCGAGTAACGCAGTCGGGTAAACGCTACAAAAAAAGGCCCCGCCAACGAACGTTGACGGGGCCTTTTTTGTTTCTGGCGTTTTTGGTTTGCACCCTTGCACAGTAAAGTAGTAACGTTACTACATCCGTTCTTTGGGAGGCCCAACCCCATGACCATCACCACCATTTCAAGCCGTGAGTTCAATCAGGACACAAGCGGTGCCAAAAAAGCATCCCGTCAGGGGCCGGTTTACATCACCGACCGTGGCCGCCCCGCCCATGTACTGCTATGCATGGAGGAGTACCAACGGCTGACCGGCCTGGACACCAGCATTGTCGACCTGCTGGTGATGCCCGAAACAACGCCGGTTGAATTTGAACCCGAACGCGCAGTCATCACGCCGCGCCCAGTGGATTTCTAATGTTCCTGCTCGATACCAACGTGGTTTCTGAACTGCGCAAAGCCCAGGCCGACCCTGCAGTGGTAGCCTGGGCCCGCAGTGTCCCCGCTTACAAACTGTATATCTCGGCCATTACCCTGCTTGAAATCGAAACCGGCATCCTGCGCCTGGAACGTCGCGACCCGACGCAAGCCGCACCGCTGCGCAACTGGCTCGAAGCCCATGTGGTACCGGCCTTTGCCGGGCGCGTGCTATCGATTGACGGGACCGTTGCCAGGCGCTGTGCCCGCCTGCACGTCCCTGACCGCAGCAATGAATGCGATGCCCTGATCGCAGCTACGGCACTGGTGCACGGCCTGACCGTCGTCACCCGAAATACCAAGGACTTCGCCTTCAGCAACGCCCCATTGCTCAACCCTTGGGAGCCTTGATTCAGAGCATTGCGCAACTCAGTCGACGGGTTAAGTCAATTGATCCATGTCACGACTTGTTACAACTCCTATACCAACTCATTCTTTTTCGGAACGCGACCAAAGGTCGCACCCTTGAGCTAGAGTCACAGGCGTATCATTACGCCACTGCTACACCTTCTGACCGCGGTCGGCATGTACTGACCGAGGCACTTTCCACTGCCGTGGGACGCACTAATGAGCAATCAGATTCCTGTACACGACGTCACGCCACCTGCCAAAAAACCCACTGAAAGCGTCGATTTGTACGCGGCCCGGGAAAAAATCTACACCCGTGCCTTCACCGGCCTTTTCCGCAACCTGCGCATCGGTGGCGGAGCCATCCTGTTCCTGCTGTATTTCGGTACGGTGTGGCTCAACTGGGGTGGCCATCAAGCCGTCTGGTGGAACCTTCCCGAGCGTAAATTCTTTATTTTTGGCGCCACTTTCTGGCCACAGGATTTCATCCTGCTGTCCGGCCTGCTGATCGTCGCAGCCTTCGGCCTGTTCTTCATTACCGTGTACGCCGGGCGCGTGTGGTGCGGCTATACCTGCCCGCAAAGTGTCTGGACCTGGGTGTTCATGTGGTGCGAAAAGGTTACTGAAGGCGACCGCAACCAGCGCATCAAGCTCGACAAGGCGCCAATGAGTGCCAACAAGTTCCTGCGCAAGCTCAGCAAGCACACGATGTGGCTGCTGATCGGATTTGTGACGGGCATGACCTTTGTCGGTTACTTCTCGCCGATTCGCGAACTGGTGTTCGACTTCTTTACCGGTCAGGCCGATGGCTGGGCGTATTTCTGGGTCGGCTTTTTCACCCTCGCCACCTACGGCAACGCAGGCTGGCTGCGCGAGCAGGTGTGCATTTACATGTGCCCGTATGCTCGCTTCCAGAGCGTGATGTTCGATAAAGACACCCTGATCGTTTCCTACGATCCCCGTCGCGGCGAAGTCCGTGGCCCGCGCAAAAAAGAGGCTGACTACAAGGCCCTGGGCCTGGGCGACTGCATTGACTGCACCATGTGCGTGCAGGTGTGCCCGACCGGGATCGATATCCGTGACGGACTGCAGATCGAGTGCATCGGTTGCGCCGCGTGCATCGACGCCTGCGACAGCATCATGGACAAGATGAACTACCCCCGCGGCCTGATCAGCTACACCACCGAGCACAACCTCTCGGGCCAGAAAACCCATAAGTTGCGCCCGCGCCTGATTGGTTACGCGCTGGTATTGCTGACCATGATGGGGCTGCTGGCCGCCGCATTTTTCACCCGCACACTGGTGGGCTTCGATGTCAGCAAGGACCGCGTGCTCTACCGCGAAAACGCTGAAGGCCGGATCGAAAACGTCTACAGCCTGAAGATCATGAACAAGGATCAGCAAGACCACACCTACGTGCTGGACGCCACTGGCCTGCCTGACCTCAAGCTGCAAGGCAGACGCGAAATCAAGGTCGCGGCCGGCGATATCGTCAGCCTGCCGGTCGAGTTGTCGATTGCGCCCGAGAAGCTACCGTCTAGCACCAACGAGGTGTTCTTTATCCTCAAGGACGCCGATAACAACGACGTCACTGTTAAAGCCAAGAGCCGATTCATCGGCCCACAAATCAGATAAGAGAACTCGCCATGCCCGCAGCAAATGCCTCCAGCCCCTGGTACAAGCATCTTTGGCCCTGGATCATCATCGCCATCCTCGCCTGTTCGGTAACCTTGACCCTGTCAATGGTCACCATTGCCGTGAACAACCCGGACAACCTGGTAAACGACAATTACTACGAGGCAGGCAAAGGCATCAACCGTGCACTGGACCGTGAACTGCTGGGCCAGACCCTGCAACTGAAAGCCAAGCTGCGCCTGGACGAAATGACCGGTGAAGTCGTGCTGCTGCTTGAGGGCAACAGCAAGCCGCAGGTGCTGGAGCTGAACCTGATCTCTCCGACCCAGCCTGAAAAAGACCGCAAGATCAGCCTTAGCCAGAGCGCGTCAGAGCCTGGGCGCTACATCGGCCAGCTGGACGACAAGATCGAAGGTCGCCGCTTTGTCGAATTGCTGGGCGTAGAAGACGGCAAAACCTGGCGTCTGTTTGAGGAAGAAGTGGTCGGCCATGACCAGGACCTGTTGCTGGGCGACGAGCCGATCCAGGGCGCAGAAGACCACCACAAGAAGTAATCCCGTTGCGGGCAAGCCGGTTCCTGCCACTGCGGGAGCGGGCTTGCCCGCAATGACGTTCTTCCCTGCGACACAAAACCGCGATAGACCGCCATGACATCTCCCGTTCCCTGCTATCACTGCGCCCTGCCCGTCCCGTCTGGCAGTCGCTTTACCGCCGTTGTTCTGGGCGAAGTTCGCGAGTTCTGCTGCCCCGGCTGTCAGGCAGTGGCCGAAGCCATCGTGGCCGGCGGCCTCGAAAGCTACTACCAGCACCGCAGCGAACCTTCTGCCAACCCCCAGGCGCTGCCCGTGCAACTGGTGGAAGAACTGGCGCTGTATGACCGCGCCGATGTGCAAAAACCCTTTGTCCGGCATGAAGGCGAACAGGCCGAAGCCACGCTGCTGGTCGAAGGCATCAGCTGCGCCGCCTGTGGCTGGCTGATTGAAAAACACCTGCGCAGCCTGCCCGCCGTGAGCGAGGCGCGGCTCAACCTGTCCAACCATCGCCTGCACGTGCGCTGGGCCGACAGCCAGTTGCCCCTCAGTGAAGTCCTGAGCGAACTGCGACATATCGGTTATGCCGCGCACCCTTACCAGGCCGACCGCGCCACAGAACAACTGGCCAGCGAAAACCGCCTGGCTCTGCGTCAGTTGGGTGTCGCCGGGCTGCTGTGGTTTCAGGCAATGATGGCAACCATGGCCACCTGGCCCGAATTCAACATCGACCTCAGCCCCGAGATGCACACCATCCTGCGCTGGGTCGCGCTGTTCTTGACCACGCCCATCGTGTTCTACAGCTGCGCACCCTTTTTCAAAGGCGCCATGCGCGATCTGCGTACCCGCCACCTGACCATGGATGTGTCAGTGTCACTGGCCATCGGCGGCGCCTATATTGCCGGGATCTGGACCGCCATCACCGGCATCGGCGAATTGTATTTCGATGCTGTCGGCATGTTCGCCCTGTTCTTGCTCGCGGGGCGTTACCTCGAACGCCGCGCCCGCGAGCGCACCGCTGCCGCCACCGCGCAGCTGGTCAATCTGCTGCCCGCCTCCTGCCTGCGCTTGAGCGGCGACGGCCAGAGCGAACGCATCCTGCTGACCGAACTGAAAGTCGGCGACCACGTGCTGGTACACCCCGGCGCGATTCTTCCGGCAGACGGCAAGATCCTTGATGGCCAGTCAAGCGTCGACGAGTCCCTGCTGACCGGCGAATACCTGCCGCAGCCACGCCGCATCGGCGATGCAGTCACGGCAGGCACCCTGAACGTCGAAGGCGCACTGACCATCGAAGTCACGGCACTGGGCCAGGACACGCGCCTGTCCGCCATCGTGCGCTTGCTGGATCGCGCCCAAAGCGAAAAGCCGCGCCTGGCCGAAATTGCCGACACTGCCGCGCAATGGTTCCTGCTGTTTTCATTGATCGCCGCGGCCGGTATCGGCCTGTTGTGGTGGCAGCTTGATCCGTCACGGGCCTTCTGGATTGTGCTGGCGATGCTGGTGGCCACGTGTCCTTGTGCGTTGTCCCTGGCCACCCCCACAGCACTCACCGCGGCCACCGGCACCTTGCACAAGCTGGGCTTGCTGCTGACTCGCGGCCACGTGATCGAGGGCCTGAACCAGATCGACACGGTGATTTTCGACAAAACCGGCACCTTGACCGAGGGGCGCCTGACATTACGTGCCATTCGCCCCTTGCGCGATCTTGACGCCGACCAGTGCCTGGGCCTCGCGGCCGCCCTGGAAAACCGTTCCGAACACCCCATTGCCCGCGCCTTTGGCCGCGCCCCGCAAGCCGCCGAGGAAGTCCACAGCACGCCGGGCCTGGGCCTTGAAGGACTGGTCGGCGAACTGCGTTTGCGTATTGGCCAGCCCGGGTTTGTTTGCGAACTGAGCCACTGCCAGGTCCCGGACATGCCGGATGAACCCGGCCAATGGCTGTTGCTGGGCGATACCCTCGGCGTACTGGCCTGGTTCGTCCTCGATGACCGCCTGCGTGACGACGCCCCCGCGCTGCTGGCTGCGTGCAAGGCGCGCGGCTGGCACACGCTGCTGCTCTCCGGGGACAGCTCGCCGATGGTCGCCAGCGTGGCTGCCGAGCTGGGTATCGATGAAGCACAGGGCGGGTTGCGCCCGGATGACAAGCTGCGAGTCCTGCAGCAACTGCACGCCCGGGGCCGCAAGGTGCTGATGCTGGGAGACGGGGTCAATGATGTCCCGGTGCTCGCCGCCGCCGATATCAGCGTGGCGATGGGCTCGGCCACGGACCTGGCCAAAACCAGCGCCGACGCGGTACTGCTGTCCAATCGCCTGGACGCCCTGGTTCAGGCTTTTACCCTGGCGCGCCGCACACGCCGGGTGATCATCGAGAACCTGCTGTGGGCCGGCCTGTACAATGGCCTTATGCTTCCCTTTGCTGCCCTGGGCTGGATCACCCCCATCTGGGCCGCCATCGGCATGTCGATCAGCTCGCTGACCGTGGTGCTCAATGCCTTGCGCCTGACTCGCATGCCCGGCCAGGCGCATACTCCAGCCACGTCACACTCGCGCACGCCTGCGGCCTGAAGCGGTCGCCCGGAGCCCCTATGCCAGCCCTCTACGTCATGATCCCTGCGGCCCTGCTGATTGTCGCCATCGCCATCTACATCTTCTTCTGGGCGGTAGACAGCGGCCAGTACGACGACCTCGACAGCCCGGCCCACAGCATCCTGTTCGACGACCAGGACCCGCAGCACACCGCCGCCGTCGAAGAAGCGAAAAACCTGCACCCGGAGTCACCCGCAGACACCGACAAAAAAGCGCCTCCCCATGCTTGAGCTGGCACCGCTGCTGGTATCGGCCGTCATTTTGGGCCTGCTCGGAGGCGGGCATTGCCTGGGCATGTGCGGTGGCCTGATGGGTGCGCTGACCCTGGCCATCCCCAAAGAGCAACGCAGCCGACGCTTCAGGCTGCTATTGGCCTACAACCTGGGAAGAATTCTTAGCTATGCCACGG
>JBILYW010000525.1:0-3183 GCA_044377555.1 Pseudomonas sp. | reverse complement strand
GCCTTGGCGCAGCTGCGCGAAACGCTTTCGCAACTGGGGGTCAAAATGCACATCGCCAGCGATGGCCTCAAGGCACTGAACATGCTCAAGGGTTGGGCCGACACTGGTCAGGTCATGACCGACAAGTTGCTGATGATTTTCACCGACGCTGAAATGCCGGAAATGGACGGTTACCGCCTGACCACCGAGATTCGCAACGACCCGCGTCTGCGCGGTCTGTATGTGGTGTTACACACTTCGCTGTCCGGCAGCTTCAATGAGTCGATGGTGAAAAAGGTCGGTTGCGACAATTTCCTGTCCAAATTTCAGCCGGACAAACTGGTGGATGTTGTTCGCCAGCGTCTGATGCTGGACCAAGTGTCTGCGTGAAGTCGCGCATCTTTGCATCCGTGATTGGCTCGTATACTGTGGCTTTTTTTACCCAGCAGGGAGCCTGAGTCATGCTGCGTCTGAGCGCGCTTTATCGTTTTCCATTGAAATCCGGCAAGGGCGAGAGCTTGCCCCAGGCCCGACTGGACAAGTTGGGCCTGGTCGGTGATCGACGCTGGATGCTGGTGGACGAGGCGAGCGGGCGCTTCCTGACCCAGCGTGCCGATCCAAAAATGAGCCAGCTGTCGGCTCTGTGGAACGCTACCGGCGGCTTGACCCTGAATGCCCAGGGTTTTGAGGCGCTGGACGTGGCCGTGCCGGACGTTGATACCGATCTGCGCGGCGTGACCATCTGGCGCGACACCCTGCGGGTGCCCGACGCCGGTGATGCCGCCGCCGACTGGCTAAGCCGCTTTGTCGAAAAGCCGGTACGGCTGGTGCATGTTCCCCTTGAGCGCGCACGTACCACTGAGTCGGGTTATGGCCGTGATGATGACAAAGTGGCTTTTGCCGATGGCTATCCGCTCTTGCTGATTGGTCAGGCGTCTCTGGATGACATTTCACACAAGGTCGGGCGACCTCTGGATATGTTGC
Organism: Pseudomonas sp.; assembly: GCA_044377555.1. Lineage (GTDB taxonomy): Bacteria > Pseudomonadota > Gammaproteobacteria > Pseudomonadales > Pseudomonadaceae > Aquipseudomonas. The sequence continues at coordinate 2,220 of JBILYW010000525.1, read as the reverse complement.
GCTTTCGGCCCAACCTGGTGATTGAGGGTAGCGAAGCATTCGCAGAAGACGGCTGGAAGCGTATCCGCATCGGCGACGTCGAGTTTCGCGTGGTCAAGTCTTGCTCGCGTTGCATCCTGACCACTGTCGATCCGCAGACCGGCGTGCGTGATGAAGCCCGCGAGCCGCTGGCGACCCTGATGACCTATCGCAAACAGGAAGAAGGCACCATGTTCGGTCAGAACCTGGTGAATGACGGCAATGGTGTTCTGGAAGTCGGGATGGCGGTAACGGTTCTGGAATAACGCTACCAAACCCTGTGGGAGCGGGCTTGCTCGCGATTCAAGCGACGCGGTCTCTCATGCAGTCTGCATTGAGGCCATCGCGGGCAAGCCCGGCTCCCACAGGGTATTTTGTTCACAGGATTTGATTCCCCGCACACCTTCCGGTGTGCGGGTGGGCATCAGTTACTGGTCATCAAAATACCGCTCATGCCAGTCCACCACGGGTTGTGGGATATTGAGCTTTTGCCCGTAGATCACCGAATAAGACAGCACGTTCTGTACGTACTGGCGGGTTTCGTCAAACGGGATGCTTTCGATCCAGACGTCGAAGCCCAGATGGCTGGCGCCTTTGAGCCACTGGCGCACGCGGCCTGGCCCTGCGTTGTAAGCCGCTGAAGCCAGTACCCGGTTGCCGTTGAACTGGCCATGTACCTGGCTCAGGTAGGCAGCGCCCAGCTGGATATTCTTGTCCGGGTTTAGCACTTGCTGGGGGGAGGCCAGCGGAATATTGAATTTTCGCGCGGTCTCTTTGGCGGTAGCTGGCATCAGTTGCATCAAGCCGCTGGCGCCCACGCCGGAGCGGGCGTCATCCATGAAGGCGCTTTCCTGACGAGTAATGGCGAAAACCCAACTGGAGTGCAGGCCGCGAACCTTGGCTTCACGCACCAGCGTGTCGCGGTGGGCCATCGGGAAGCGAATGTCCAGGTCATCCCAGTACTGCGCCTGACTGATGGTACGAATAGCCGGGAAATACCACTTCAAGTCGTAGGCCAGTTTGGCCTGGGCGACCATTTCATCGCGGTTGAACAGGCGGCTGACGTAGTACCACTCACGGCGGCCGTCAACGATTTGCCCGCGATCATGGAACTCCAGTGCGCGCTGTACACCCGGGGTGTTGCGCACTTTTTTGATCAGTTGCGGGCTGAGCATCAGCGGCTTGTTGTTGAGCTGGTAGGGCGATTGAGCGCGGTCAGCTGCCAGGAATCCATAAAAATCACGCTCGTTGGCGACTTTTTTGAACAGCACCAGTGCTTGCGGGTTCTTCGGCTCGGCCAGCTCAAGGCTGCGGGCCTGCCAGTAGCGCCAGCGGCTGGTAGTTGCCAGGTCTTGTGGGAGTTTTCGGGTCAGCTGATAAGCGTCTTCCCAGCGGCCCAGGCGCAGCAGCAGGCGCAGACGCCATTCGGTGACGGTATTGTCCCGCAGCTCGGGGTCGTACTTGGTCATGATGTCCAGGCCGCGGCTGTCGTAGCGGCGGGCGAACGTCAAGCCGATTTCCCGGGCGATGGCGACTTTTTCGTCGCGCGAGAAATGCATGTTGGTGGCGTAGGTATCGAGCAGGGACGCGGCTTTTTCCGGGTCCTGGCGTGCCAGGCGGCGCAGGCCCAGGCCCACGGCATCAGACATGGCTTCGCTGGCCGGGGCAAAGCGCGAAGGCTGGCTCAGCATGTCGGGCTTTTGTGCTACGTCGATCATCAGTCGGGCTTGCGGGCCCAGAGTGTTCAGCCCGCTGGCCAGTGACGTGGCCAGGGCGTAGTTGCGTGCCTCGGCCGCGAGCTTGACCCGCTGCCAGCGCTTTTGCTCGGTCAGCTGGCCTTCGGCGGCCCACTGGCTGAACAGTGCGTCGCAGGCGGCTGGCTGAGCCTTGCCGATCAGCCACAGTTTTTGGGCGCTGGCATAGCCTTCGGCCTTGCGGTTGTGTTGCAGCTCATATTGACCATTGAGGCAGTCAAGCTCGGTGAAATTCAGCTTGGGGTCGTAGTACTTGGCGAAGGTTGCCCAGTCACCACGGTCTGCCAGCCAGCGTAACCAGCGCAGTTTCATCCAGTTGGCTTGCGGCAGGTCGCCGTGTTCGGCCAGGAACTGCTCGATTTCGGTGTTGCTGGCGGACTTCAGTCGTGCGGTCAGCTCGTCGTAGGCCAGGTACGGCGTTAACGGATAGGAGCGCAGCGCTGCAGCG
>JBILYW010000524.1:0-3194 GCA_044377555.1 Pseudomonas sp. | reverse complement strand
TCTAGAATGCTTCACGGGAATGAAAGCGAAACGTCGTACGAAACGACTGATATTAAAGGCCAAATGCCTTGCTGCGGCGGTGGTCACAAACCCGGCAAGCGCAATCTATCTGAAACGCCGGGATTGAGCTTCGTCGCCGAACGCAGATCGTCAACGACTACAGATTGTTGATGAAAATCGCTTCACCATTGAAACCACTGCCACTGCGCCCCATCTAACACCCATACACAATTGCGCAGGTGCCCCATGAGCGACCAGCAAGAATTTCCGGATAACACGACTGAGTACACCGATGTAGAACACTCTGAAACCGAACACCTTCAACACGCAGCAGGCACTGAACTGGCGCTGCCAGGGCAGAATCTGCCGGACAAGGTGTACATCATCCCGATCCATAATCGGCCGTTCTTCCCGGCGCAAGTGCTGCCGGTCATCGTCAATGAAGAGCCCTGGGCCGAAACCCTGGATCTGGTCAGCAAGTCACCCCATCACTCCCTGGCGCTGTTTTTTGTCGACACGCCACCGGATGATCCTCGCCACTTCGACACCAACAGCCTCCCGGAATACGGAACGCTGGTGAAAGTGCATCACGCCAGCCGCGAAAACGGCAAATTGCAGTTTGTGGCACAGGGCCTGACCCGTGTGCGCATCAGCATGTGGCTCAAGCATCACCGCCCGCCATATCTGGTGGAAGTCGAATACCCGCAGCAGCCCAAAGTCCCCTCCGACGAAGTGAAGGCTTACGGCATGGCGCTGATCAATGCGATCAAAGAGCTGCTGCCGCTCAACCCGCTGTACAGCGAAGAGCTGAAAAACTACCTCAACCGCTTCAGCCCCAACGACCCGTCGCCGCTGACCGACTTCGCGGCGGCGCTGACCTCGGCCACCGGCAACGAGCTGCAACAGGTGCTCGATTGCGTGCCCATGCTCAAGCGCATGGAAAAAGTGCTGCCCATGCTGCGCAAGGAAGTCGAAGTAGCGCGGCTGCAAAAAGAGATTTCTGCCGAGGTTAACCTCAAGATCGGTGAGCATCAGCGCGAGTTTTTCCTCAAGGAACAACTCAAGGTGATCCAGCAGGAACTGGGCCTGACCAAGGACGATCGCAGCGCCGATATCGAGCAGTTCAAGCAGCGCCTTGAAGGCAAGACCCTGCCGGCCCAGGCGCAAAAACGCATCGATGAAGAAATCAACAAACTGTCGATTCTGGAAACCGGATCGCCGGAATACGCCGTCACCCGCAACTACCTGGACTGGGCATCGTCTGTGCCCTGGGGCGTGTTCGGCCAGGACAAGCTTGACCTCAAGCACGCACGCAAAGTGCTCGACGCCCATCATGCCGGGCTGGATGACATCAAAACCCGGATTCTCGAGTTCCTTGCCGTAGGCGCTTACAAAGGCTCGGTCAGCGGCTCGATCGTATTGCTGGTGGGCCCGCCGGGCGTGGGTAAAACCAGTGTCGGCAAGTCGATTGCCGAATCGTTGGGGCGTCCGTTCTACCGCTTCAGCGTGGGCGGCATGCGCGATGAGGCCGAGATCAAGGGCCATCGCCGGACCTACATCGGCGCCCAGCCGGGCAAGCTGGTGCAGGCGCTCAAGGATGTCGAAGTGATGAACCCGGTGATCATGCTCGACGAGATCGACAAGATGGGCCAAAGCTTCCAGGGCGACCCTGCGTCTGCACTGCTCGAGACCCTGGACCCGGAACAGAACGTCGACTTCCTCGACCATTACCTGGACCTGCGCCTGGACCTGTCCAAAGTGCTGTTTGTGTGTACCGCCAACACCCTGGACTCGATCCCCGGGCCGTTGCTCGACCGGATGGAAGTGATCCGCCTCTCGGGTTACATCACCGAAGAAAAGGTCGCGATCGCCAAGCGTCATCTGTGGCCTAAACAACTGGAAAAAGCCGGGGTGTCCAAAAACAGCCTGAGCATCAGCGACAGCGCCCTGCGCGCCGTGATCGACGGTTACGCCCGGGAGGCCGGTGTACGCCAGCTGGAGAAACAGCTGGGCAAACTGGTGCGCAAAGCGGTGGTCAAGCTGCTGGAAGACCCCAAAGCGGTGATCAAGATCGGCCCCAAAGACCTCGAAGCGTCGCTGGGTACCCCCGTGTTCCGCAACGAGCAGGTCATCAGCGGCACCGGGGTGATTACCGGCCTGGCCTGGACCAGCATGGGCGGCGCGACCTTGCCGATTGAAGCGACCCGCATTCATACCCTCAACCGCGGCTTCAAGCTGACCGGGCAACTGGGCGACGTGATGAAAGAGTCCGCCGAAATCGCCTATAGCTATATCAGCGCCAACCTTAAGCAGTTTGGCGGCGATCCGCGGTTCTTCGATGAGGCCTTCGTGCACTTGCACGTGCCTGAAGGCGCAACCCCAAAGGATGGCCCGAGCGCAGGCGTGACCATGGCCAGCGCCCTGCTGTCACTGGCGCGCAATCAGCCGCCCAAGAAAGGCATCGCCATGACCGGCGAACTGACCCTGACCGGGCATGTCTTGCCAATTGGCGGCGTGCGGGAAAAAGTGATCGCGGCGCGCAGGCAAAAAATCAACGAACTGATCCTGCCCGAGCCGAACCGTGGCAACTTCGAAGAATTGCCCGACTATCTGAAAGAAGGCATTACCGTCCACTTCGCCAAACGCTTCACCGATGTGGCCAAGGTATTGTTTTAACTGCCGCACCAGCCCCTCCCGGGGCTGGTTCACCATCTTTGACATCCCGCAAGACCTCCTCACCTGCGCCGCCGGTAAACAAACTCTCTGCACACTGCGCCCTCAACACGTCTACTGTCACTTCTGACAGTAGACGCTTCTCTATTTCCCACCCCTAATAGCTACCAATCTCACAAAAATAACGCAGGAACCGGCTATGTCACTTCATCATCCTGTGTACGAAAACCCGGATATCCTCAGGCCCAAAGAGGCCGGCCCACAGGTGTTCAACCCCAGAACCTGTGGCGAACTTACGGCCGAACTGCTCGACCGCCCTGCTTTTGCCGCTCAGGAAATGACTTTCGCCAGCAGCCAAAAGAAAATTGTCATCACCGGCGAGTTCGATGAGCTGGGCACAACGGCCTATCGCGCCGTCGCCCTGACGCTGGACATCAATATCCAGTCGGGCATTTACCAGTTCAAACGAGGTGAGCGAGGACCCGTCCAGTCCATGTCCTACATCGAGTGCGTCGAAATCG
>JBILYW010000522.1:0-3196 GCA_044377555.1 Pseudomonas sp. | reverse complement strand
ACGAGTCGCCCAAAGCTTCACAAGAGCGCGGTTGCCCCTGATTTGAAATACAGCCTACTTGTGGGAGCGAGCCTGCTCGCAAAGGCATCAGCACGGTGAGGCAGATTTACCGAGTTGCCTGCATCGCGAGCAGGCCCGCTCCCACGAAGCTATAGCTGAAGCTGTAACGTTTCAGCTACGCAGAATTCGCATTTCAGGGGCAAACCCCTGATCCGCAATAACTTGAATAGCAGCCGCCGCTACGGCAGGCTTGCACGATTAACGACCCTTGTCCGGGAGAGACACACACAATGGCACTTATCAGCATGCGCCAGATGTTGGACCACGCCGCCGAATTCGGCTACGGCGTTCCAGCCTTCAACGTCAACAACCTTGAGCAGATGCGCGCCATCATGGAAGCCGCTGACAAGACCGACTCCCCGGTGATCGTTCAGGCTTCGGCCGGTGCGCGCAAGTACGCAGGTGCTCCATTCCTGCGTCACCTGATCCTGGCTGCAATCGAAGAATTCCCGCATATCCCGGTGTGCATGCACCAGGACCACGGCACCAGCCCTGATGTGTGCCAGCGCTCGATCCAGCTGGGCTTCAGCTCGGTAATGATGGACGGCTCGCTGGGCGAAGACGGCAAAACCCCGACTGACTACGACTACAACGTTCGCGTTACTCAGCAAACAGTTGCTCTGGCGCACGCTTGCGGTGTGTCGGTTGAAGGCGAGCTGGGCTGCCTGGGTTCCCTGGAAACCGGCATGGCTGGCGAAGAAGACGGTATCGGCGCAGAAGGCGTTCTGGATCACAGCCAGATGCTGACCGACCCGGAAGAAGCCGCTGACTTCGTAAAACGCACCCAGGTGGATGCCCTGGCAATCGCCATCGGTACTTCCCACGGCGCTTACAAGTTCACCAAGCCACCTACCGGTGACGTACTGGCGATCGACCGCATCAAGGAAATCCACAAACGCATCCCCAACACTCACCTGGTGATGCACGGCTCGTCCTCTGTTCCACAAGAGTGGCTGGCGATCATCAACGAGTTCGGCGGCGACATCAAAGAAACCTACGGTGTGCCGGTAGAAGAAATCGTTGAAGGCATCAAGCACGGCGTGCGCAAGGTCAACATCGACACCGACCTGCGTCTGGCATCGACTGGCGCCATGCGTCGCCTGATGGCTACCAACCCGAGCGAGTTCGACCCGCGCAAGTTCTTCGGCGCAACCGTAACTGCCATGCGTGACGTGTGTATCGCTCGTTACGAAGCCTTCGGTACTGCCGGTAATGCTTCGAAGATCAAGCCGATCTCTCTGGAAGCCATGTACCAGCGTTACCTAAAAGGTGAGCTGAACGCCAAGGTCAACTAAGACCCCGGCGCGTACTGAAAAGCCCGCAGCGATGCGGGCTTTTTTGTGGGTGTCAGTTGCAGCCCTCACCCCAACCCTCTCCCTCCGGAAGAGAGCTAGGGTGAGGGTTGTGCCTTTAACTGCTCCGGATCGACGCCGTTAGCCCTGAGCAGCGCATCCACCAGCGAGCGGGACATCTCGACCGAGTGCACCAGCGACCACACCAGCCCGCGCTCAATGCCACTGGCGAATACGGTGATTTCGTCCGAGACCTCTTCTGCGCTCTTGAGCATGAGCGAAACATGGGACAACGCCTCTATCGCACGAATATCAGGTAGCACGGCAAACGGTGATTTCGGGCTTATGAGCTGCGCCCGGGTGGGCTTGAGGCTGGCGAGGGAAGCAGGCGGGGCGTGTTGCAGGGCGTCCAGAATTTGCCCGGTGGCGTCATCGTGCTGATGATCATCGCGCTCGATGCGGCTTGCTTTGGGATCGTCGGGCGGCGTCTTTTTCATGTCGGTTCCACAGGGATCATCGGCGACTGGTGAAGATAGCCCTGCGGCTTTCCAGGCTGCAAGCGGCGCTTGTGAACATCGGGTTTTCTCGGAAATTTCCGGCTTTTGGCTGCCTAAAAGTCTGACGTGGGCGCCCGGGGATTGAATTCGCTACACTGGCGCACTTTTACGCTGTGCGTTGGCGCCCCATGACTGTTCTCAAATACCTCCAGGCTTACCCCCAGACCTTGCAAGAGCAGGTGCGCCAAATGATTGAGCGCGACCAGCTGGGCAGTTACCTGAGCGAGCGTTACCCGCAGCGTCACGCGGTGCAAAGTGACAAGGCCCTGTACGCTTACGCGCAGGAGATCAAACAGGAACACCTGCGCAATGCGCCGTCTTTTGACAAGGTGCTGTTTGATAACAAGCTGGACCTGACCCACCGCGCGCTGGGTTTGCACACTGCCATTTCGCGGGTTCAGGGCGGCAAGCTCAAGGCCAAGAAAGAGCTGCGTGTAGCATCATTGTTCAAGGATGCAGCCCCTGAGTTTTTGAAGATGATCGTGGTTCACGAGCTGGCTCATCTCAAGGAATCAGATCACAACAAGGCGTTTTACAAACTGTGCGAGTACATGTTGCCGGGTTATCACCAGCTGGAGTTTGACCTGCGGGTGTATCTGACATGGCGGGATATGCAGGGCAAAACCTGACACTTATCTTGTGGGAGCGAGCCTGCTCGCGATTGCATCACCGTAGTCCGGCAGAAAAACCGCATTACCTGCATCGCGAGCAGGCTCGCTCCCGCAGAAAGCCAGTAACCATCCGCACCAGGAGTTCTGTATGGAAGTCAGCAAAACCAAAAGCAGCTTTTACCGGCGTTTGTACGTGGCCTGGTTGATCGACAGCCAGACCGCCAGCAGCGTGCCTGCACTGACCGAGGTGACCGGCATGCCGCGCCGTACGGCGCAGGACACCATTGCCGCCCTGGCTGATCTGGATATTGCCTGCGAGTTTGAACAGCAGGACGGCGCCCGCAACCATGCCGGGCGCTATCAGATTCACAGTTGGGGGCCGATCGACAAAGCCTGGGTCGGCGAGCATCTGGTGCAGATCAGGCAGGTGCTGGGTTATCCCTGAAGCGGCTTAGCCCCGGCGCATGCCAATGTGCGGGATCTCGTCTTCAAGATAGATTTCGCCTTCGGCGCGAAACCCGTGTTGCTCATAAAACGGCTGCAAGTGCGCCTGGGCGGACAAGAACACGGGCTGCCCCGACCAGTAATCTTCAATGCTTTCCAGGGCCTTCTCGATCAGGGTATGCCCCAGCTTTTGTCCGCGACCTTCAGGGGCAATGATCACGCGGCCAATCAC
>JBILYW010000523.1:0-3196 GCA_044377555.1 Pseudomonas sp. | reverse complement strand
CCCCTGTAACGCCCCTGATTCGAATCGATAAATCGACGAACGGCACCCTGCTGCCGACTTTCCTGCGTATGCTCCAAAGGCTCTGAATCAAGCCTTTGAGCCCATATAGGGAGCCGATCATGCTCACACGGGCTTTACTGCTGGCCGGTACGCTACTCGCCAGCGCCACTGTGGACGCACAGGTCTTTGCACGGGAACTGGGGGATTTCGATCTCAAACTGGCCACCCAGCCTAGCCGCAGCATGGCTCAGGGCCTGGTCAAGCCCACAACCCCCGGCTCGACCTTCCATGGCGGCCTGGACCTCACCCACGACAGCGGCTGGTATGTCGGACAATGGGCGCCCACCATGGGCATCAAGCCTGGCAGCAACCTCGAAGTCGACTCCTACCTGGGCTACAAACACCCTTTCGACCAGACCCTGGGCTACGAACTGGGGTTGATCCATTACAGCTACCCAAAACTCGACTCCCTCGACAGCCAACAATTCTTTGCCGGCCTCACAGTGCTGGGTACGCGCTTTGGCGCCGCCTTCAGCAACGACCCGGACCGGCGCGACAGTACACTGTTTGCCGATTTGGGGCTCAACCAGCCCTTCGGCATCGGGGTGAGCATGAAGTACACCACTCACCAGCTGGGCACGCCCGTATCCATCGCAGATGGCAGCAGCGTACACGCGTTCAATGACTGGTCAGTGAAGCTGTCACGACCCTGGATGGGCATCGACCTGAACCTGATCTACAGCGACTCCAGCCTAGATGGCATGGAGTGCTCGGCCTATTCGGGGCAGAACTCCCAGTGTGATGGCCTGTTGACGTTCAAGGCTGAACGGACTTTTTACTGAGCCGGGCTGGTAAGCCAACCCTTACGAAAACAGCGGTACAGACAACAAAAAACCCGGCACAGGCCGGGTTTTTTGTGGGTCACGCCAGCGCCTTATTCAGCGGCTGGAGCTTCCGGCTTGCGGCGCTTGAGCGGTGCCATGCCGTCTTTGCTGACCAGCGACAGAGCGTCGGTCTTCGGGCGATTGGCTATCTTGCGCTTGGTCGGTGCCTTGGCGCCCGACTTCTTCTTGACGCCTTTGGCATCGGTCTTTTTCTTCTTCACGCCAACAGCTTTGCCCGAGGCCTTGACGTTTTTTGGTCCGCCGTAGGTGCCTTTGACTTCCTTGATGGTGCGACGCTCGAAGCTTTGCTTCAGGTAGCGCTCAACGCTGGACATCAGGTTCCAGTCGCCATGGCAGATCAGCGAGATGGCCAGACCGTCGTTGCCCGCACGGCCGGTACGACCAATACGGTGTACGTATTCGTCGCCGCTGCGTGGCATGTCGAAGTTGATCACCAGATCCAGGCCTTCAACGTCCAGACCACGTGCTGCCACGTCGGTGGCAACCAGGATCTTGACGCCGCCCTGCTTCAGGCGGTCGATGGCCAGCTTGCGATCCTTCTGATCTTTCTCACCGTGCAGGACAAATGCTTTGTAGTCCTGAGCCACCAGGCGACCGTATATACGGTCTGCCATGGCGCGGGTGTTGGTGAAAACGATCGCTTTCTGATACGTCTCGTTGGCCAGCAGCCAGTTCACAATTTGTTCTTTGTGCTGGTTGTGGTCAGCGGTGATCACTTGCTGGCGCGTCGTGGCGTTCAGCTGGCTGACCTGGTTGAGCTGCAAATGCTCGGCATCTTTCAGAACCTTGCCGATCATTTCACGCAGACCCGAACCACCGGTGGTGGCCGAGAACAGCATGGTCTGCTGACGGTTCGGACACTCGTCGACCAGACGCTGAACGTCTTCGGAGAAGCCCATGTCGAGCATGCGGTCGGCTTCGTCGAGCACCAGCACTTCAACTTCTTTCAAGTCGAGGTTGCCGGCGTTCAGTTGCTCCAGCAAACGGCCAGGAGTACCGATCAGGATGTCCGGCACCTTGCGCAGCATGGCAGCCTGGACCTTGAAGTCTTCACCGCCGGTGATCAGGCCGGACTTGATGAACGTGAACTGCGAAAAGCGCTCAACTTCTTTAAGCGTCTGCTGCGCCAGCTCGCGGGTCGGCAGCAAAATCAACGCCTTGATGCTGACGCGGATTTTGGCTGGGCCAATCAGACGGTTCAGAATCGGCAGGACGAAAGCGGCAGTTTTGCCACTCCCGGTTTGAGCTGTAACCCGCAGGTCACGCCCTTCGAGCGCGAGCGGGATGGCCGCTGCTTGCACAGGCGTAGGCTCGACAAATTTAAGCTCGGCCACAGCTTTAAGCAGGCGTTCGTGCAGGGCGAAATCGGAAAACACGGGTGCTACCTCGAAGAAATACAAAAAATCAGCGGCATAGAGTAACGGTTTCGAGCGCCAAGGCCGAGTTTCTTTGCACGAACGGCGTGAAACAAATGGTTTTTTAAGGTCTTTAGTCCAACGAAGGCCACTAAATTGCCCTGAAGTGCTCTAATCCCCTCTGTCATTTCTTTACAGGACAGCGTTTTAACCTATGGATACTCAATCACTCTGGGCCCAATTCCAGGATCTTTGGAGCAATCTGGATCAGCACCCTTGGGTGTCAGCACTTTTCGGGCTGATTATTCTGGTGGCCATCGCTCTGCTGGCCGGACACGTGGCCCGCATCCTGATTTTGCGCGTTACCAAGATTCTGGCCCGCCAACCGGCCCTGCACTGGATCAACGATCTGCGTGAGCACAAGGTCTTTCACCGCCTGGCGCAATTGACGCCCTCCTTGATGGTTCAATTCGGACGCAATCTCGTGCCGGACATGAGCGACAACGGTCGCCACTTCCTTGGCAACCTGGCGCTGGCCATTACGATTTTTGTCCTGACGCGGGTCATCAGCGCACTGCTGGACGCCTTGCTCGATATCTACTCGCGCACCAATTACGCCAAGACCCGACCGATCAAGGGTTACATCCAGCTGACGAAAATGCTGCTGTATGTATTTTCGGCCATCATCATTGTCGCAACCCTGATCGACCGCTCGCCGATGCTGCTGCTCTCGGGCCTGGGTGCGATGTCTGCGGTGATCCTGCTGGTCTACAAAGACACCCTGCTGTCGTTCGTGGCCAGCGTGCAGCTGACCAGCAACGACTTGCTGCGTGTGGGCGACTGGATCGAGATGCCGCAGGTCGGTGCCGATGGCGATGTCATCGATATCACCCTGCACACCGTCAAGGTGCAGAACTTCGACAAGACCATCGTGTC
>JBILYW010000521.1:0-3212 GCA_044377555.1 Pseudomonas sp. | reverse complement strand
CCATATGCACCCCGAGCCGGGTGTCCGGCGGGCTGAAGCTCATGCGGTATTCCAGATCCCGTGGCAGAAAGGGCGAGACGTGAAAGGCCTTGGCCACGACGGCATGCTGAAAACCGTCCCCCTGAGTTGGGAGCACGTAGTGATAGCGTTCGCGCCAGGGCGTATTGGTGACTTCGCACAAGATGGCGGCCAGTTTTCCGTCAGCCTCGTAGCAGTAAAAGAAACTCACCGGGTTGAAGGACAGCCCCCAGCTGCGGGCTTGCGTCAGCAAACAGATCGCGCCTTGCGGTGCATGCCCCAAAGCCATGGCAACTTGCTGACGTACCGCGTCGATCAGGCGCATGCCGGTTGCTGTGTGCGTTTTCAGATAATCGGTTTCACGAAAAGAAAACGGCGCAAAGCGGCTTTTGCCGGCCAGTGGTGATAGCGCGAGCACCGCGTCCTGTTCGTCCAGATCCAGATACAGCAAGCCGATTTGGTAGCGGAATGCATGGGTGGTCGGCGCAAAGCGTCGATGGGCGATCCAGCCGCTGTACAGGGCGCTGTTCATAATTGCTGGCCAAAGGCCGCCGCGACGCGCAGCGCACTGACGACACCGTCTTCGTGGAACCCGTTGGCCCAATACGCGCCACAAAAAAAGCTGTGGTGTGCGCCCAGTAACTCTTGCCAGCGGGCTTGAGCCGCTACAGCACCCAGGCTGTATTGCGGATGGGCGTAGGTGTAACTGGCCAGTACTTTGAGAGGGTCGATGGCAATGCTCTGGTTAAGGCTGACGCAGAAGGTCGTCTCGCTCTGAAACCCCTGCAGGATGTTCATGTTGTAGGTGACCGCAGCGCCCCTTGGTCCGGCATTGCCAAGGCGATAATTCCAGCTTGCCCACGCCAGTTTTCGATCAGGCAGCAGGCGAGTATCGGTGTGCAGCACCACATCGTTTTCGGCATAGGGCATGGCGCCGAGAATTTGTGCTTCGGCGACCGAAGGGCGCGCCAGTATTCTCAACGCCTGATTGCTGTGGCAGGCAAAAATCACCTTGTCGAAATACTCACTGCCGGCGGCGCTGTGGATCAGTACCCCGTCTTTATCGCGTTCGACACGTTTGACCGGGCAGTTCAGACGGATCTTGTCGGCAAAACCTGCGCTCAGAGGGTTCACATACGCGCTTGAGCCGCCTTCAATCACTCGCCATTGCGGGCGATTAGTGACGCTTAGCAAACCGTGGTTTTTGAAGAAGCGCACAAAAAATTGCAGCGGAAAGCTCTGCATCTCGGCCAGCGACATGGACCAGATCGCCGCGCCCATCGGCACGATGTAGTGCTCGATAAACCGGGAGCCATAACCGCGTTGCTGCAGGTAGTCCCCCAGACGGATGTCGCTGGCAATACGCTGCTCTTCCAGGTCGCGGACGGCTTCGCGATTGAAGCGCAAAATATCGCGCAACATGCCCCAGAAGCCCGGCGACAAGAGGTTGCTGCGTTGGGCAAACAAACTATTGAGTGTGTTGCCGTTGTATTCGAGCCTGCTGTCGGTGTCGTGGACGGAAAAGCTCATTTCTGTGGCTTTGGAGCGAACCCCCAGTTGGTCCATCAGCTTGATGAAGTTGGGGTAGGTCCAGTCGTTGAACACGATAAACCCGGTGTCCACGGCATACGCTTGGCCTTTGACGTTCACATTGACGGTATGGGTGTGGCCACCGACCCAGTCACTGGCTTCGAACACGCTGATGTCATGTGCCTTATGCAGCAAGTAGCCGCAGGTCAGCCCGGAAATGCCGCTGCCAATGATCGCGATTTTCATGATGCTTTACCGTCAGAGGTCCGGGCCAGGCGTTTGCCGAGCGCAACTTGCAGGCGTTTTGGCAAGTTCGCCAGCAACCGCAGCGCGACGATAAACGGTGCGGGAAATGCGATCTCCAGCGGGCGTTTGTGCAGATGCTGGCAAATATGCTGAGCCGCCTTTTGCGCAGGCCAGCGCATGGGCATCGGGAAGTCGTTGTTTTCGGTGAGCGGGGTGTCGACAAAGCCGGGGCTGACGAGTGTGACGTCAATGCCTTCCTGGGCCAGGTCGATACGCAGTGACTCGAGCAAGTAGCGCAGGCCGGCTTTCGATGCGCCATAAGCCTCGGCGCGTGGCAGTGCCCAGTAGGTGACAGAGCTGACCACGCCCACCAGATGCGGCCGCGAGCCTGCGCGCAGCAAGGGTAGTGCGCGCTCAATGCAGTAGCTGCTGGCCAACAGGTTGGTGCGCACCACACGCTCGATCACCGCGGCGTCGAACTGACGGACGTCGACATATTCACAGGTCCCGGCGTTGAGAATCACGGTGTCCAGCGCGCCCCATGCCTGGGTGATGCGTTTACCGATTTCCTGTACCTGCGCGCTGTCGGTCAGGTCGCCGGGCACCAGCAAGACTTGCCCGGGGTAACGGTCGGACAAGGCTTTCAGGGGTTCCTGCGTGCGGGCGGTCAGCGCCACCCGGGCACCGCTGCTCAGCAACTCTTCTGCCATGTGCGCGCCTATCCCGCTGCTGGCGCCTGTGAGCCAAACCCGCCGAACGTCAGCCATGGCTCACCTCTGTCATTTGCCGTGACGGCAGATTTTTGAAAGCGCTCAGGGCGCGGTCGCGGCTTTGGCTCAAATCAACGATGGGGGCCGGGTAATTGGCCGCCCCGAACAGTCCGCCAAGCGAAGCGGGGTTATGCACGTGTTTTTTATTCAGGTCCGCCAGTTCAGGCAGCCAGTGCTTGATGAAGCACCCTTCAGGGTCGAAGCGTTCTGACTGGCTCAGCGGGTTGAAAATTCTGAAGTACGGCACTGAATCGGTCCCGGTGGAAGAACTCCATTGCCAGCCACCGTTGTTGGCGGCCAGATCACCGTCGATCAAATGCTGCATAAAAAAACGCTCGCCTTCGCGCCAGTCGATCAGCAGGTTTTTGGTGAGGAACATCGCCACCACCATCCGCAGGCGGTTGTGCATCCAGCCGGTTGCAAGTAACTGGCGAATGGCCGCATCGATGATCGGAAAGCCCGTGCGCCCCTGTTTCCAGGCGGCCAGCTCTTGTGGGGCATCACGCCAGGGCAAAAACTCAGTGTCAGGCCTGAAGGCGCGGTGCCGGGAAACCCTGGGGTAGCCCACCAGAATATGTTTGTAGAACTCGCGCCACAGCAGCTCGCTGATCCAGGTTGAAGCACCGGCACTGCCAGTGTCGAACTCGC
>JBILYW010000520.1:0-3219 GCA_044377555.1 Pseudomonas sp. | reverse complement strand
CCAAGCACCGCACCAGCGACTACAGCTTCAACTTCGACCTGATGCTGAACTTCGAAGGCAATACCGCACCGTACCTGCTGTATGCCTACACCCGTGTGGCGGGCGTGTTCCGCAAACTGGGCAAGGGTTTCGAAGAAGTGCAGGGCCAGATCGTGCTTGAGGCACCGCAAGAGCAAGAACTGGCGGCCAAGCTGGCGCAGTTCGGCGAAGTGCTGAACAACGTTGCTGAAAAAGGCACCCCGCACACCCTCTGCACCTACCTGTACGAAGTGGCCGGCCTGTTCTCCAGTTTCTACGAGAACTGCCCGATCCTGAACGCAGAAGACGAAGCTCAAAAACAAAGCCGCCTGCGCCTGGCTGCTCTGGCAGGCCGCACCCTCAAGCAAGGCCTGGAACTGCTGGGTCTGGAAACTCTGGAGCGCATGTAAGTTGGCTGCCAAGAAAAAACCTGCACCCAAGCGCGGCGCCAGCCGGTATCAGGCGCCCGCTAAAAAGCCGATTCCGGGCTGGCTATGGATGGCCATTGGCTTGACCGTGGGCGCGTTCATCGTGTTCCTGATGAAGCTCGAACCTGGCCAGGGCGATGACGTCAAACGGGTCAAACAAGAGCAGCTCAAAGCCACGAAAGCGGCTGAAGCCAATAAAACAGCACCGAGCCCGACTCAGCCGGTCAAACCCAAGTACGACTTCTACACGTTGCTGCCCGAATCTGAAGTGATCGTGCCGCCAGAAGCCGTACCTGAAAAGACCCTGCCAACGCCGCAAACCGCGCCGCTGACGCCGGTGACGCCGGCCGAAGCTGCGAAAATCGACACCGTGCGCGCCCAGGCCGCCCTGAACGGCCTGACCCCTCCACCTGCGCCGCCGGTTGTCAAAGCAGCGCCGGTGACCAAGTTCTTCCTGCAAGCGGGCTCGTTCCGCAAACAGGCGGATGCGGAAAAAGTGCGGGCGCAAATCATCCTGCTGGGCCAGACCGCTACGGTTGAAGCCGGTACGGTAAAAGACGAAACCTGGTACCGGGTGCTGGTCGGCCCGTTCAGCAATCGCGACCAATTGACCGTGGCCCAAAAGCAATTGGCGGGCGGCGGCTTCAATAACTTGTTGTTGCAACAGCGTCGCTGACACCAGCCGCTCCCACAGAGAAACCCAATCTCTGTGGGAGCGAGCCTGCTCGCGATGGAATCACCGCGACTCACCAATAAAGCCGCAGCGCCTGCATCGCGAGCAGGCTCGCTCCCACAACACCCTCGCCAAATTCTGCCTCCCCGTTCATCCCCATTCCCTCCTCGCTGTTGAAAAATCCGCTACAACCCCCATATGTATTTCCATCAGGCATTTTCGCCCCGCTGCGTGGAGACTCTCCCTTGACCACCATCGTTTCAGTACGCCGTCACGGCAAAGTCGTTATGGCTGGCGACGGCCAGGTTTCTCTTGGCAACACCGTGATGAAAGGCAACGCGAAAAAAGTCCGCCGTCTCTATCACGGCCAGGTAATCGCCGGTTTCGCCGGTGCTACCGCTGATGCATTTACCCTGTTCGAACGTTTTGAAGGCCAGCTTGAAAAGCATCAAGGCCATCTGGTTCGCGCCGCTGTCGAGTTGGCCAAAGAATGGCGTACCGACCGCTCGCTGAGCCGCCTGGAAGCCATGCTGGCAGTTGCCAACAAAGACGCATCCTTGATCATCACCGGTAACGGTGACGTGGTTGAGCCGGAGGACGGCTTGATCGCAATGGGTTCGGGCGGTGCATTTGCCCAGGCCGCGGCCCGTGCCCTGCTGATGAAAACCGATCTGTCGGCCCGCGAGATCGCAGAGACAGCACTCGGCATTGCTGGCGATATCTGCGTGTTCACCAACCACAACATCACTATTGAGGAGCAGGACCTCGCTGAATAAGACGCCTGTCGGGCCGGCCAGCCAGCCCGTTTGTGAACCTTACTTTAGCTAGAGGAACGCCAAATACCATGTCCATGACTCCCCGCGAAATTGTCCACGAACTCAATCGCCACATCATCGGCCAGGACGACGCCAAGCGCGCCGTTGCCATCGCACTGCGCAACCGCTGGCGCCGGATGCAACTGCCCGAAGAACTGCGCGTTGAAGTGACGCCTAAAAACATTCTGATGATCGGCCCAACGGGTGTCGGTAAAACCGAAATCGCCCGTCGTCTGGCCAAGCTGGCCAACGCTCCGTTCATCAAGGTTGAAGCCACCAAGTTCACCGAAGTCGGCTATGTAGGCCGCGACGTCGAATCGATCATTCGTGATCTGGCTGATGCAGCGATCAAACTGCTGCGCGAACAGGAAATCGTCAAGGTTCGCCACCGTGCCGAAGATGCCGCCGAAGAGCGCATCCTCGACGCACTGCTGCCACCTGCCCGCACGTTCGGCGAAGAAGCTGCCGTACCGCAGGACTCCAACACCCGCCAGCTGTTCCGCAAGCGTCTGCGTGAAGGTCAGCTGGACGACAAAGAGATCGAAATCGAAGTTGCCGACATTGCCGGCGTCGATATTTCCGCGCCGCCAGGCATGGAAGAAATGACCAACCAGCTGCAAAGCCTGTTTGCCAACATGGGCAAAGGCAAGCGCAAGAACCGCAAGCTGAAAGTCAAAGAAGCACTGAAAATGGTGCGTGACGAAGAAGCCGGCCGTCTGGTCAATGACGAAGAACTCAAGGCCAAGGCGCTTGAAGCTGTCGAGCAGCACGGCATTGTGTTTATCGACGAGATCGACAAGGTTGCCAAGCGCGGCAATGTCGGCGGCGCCGATGTGTCCCGCGAAGGTGTTCAGCGCGACCTGCTGCCACTGATCGAAGGTTGCACCGTCAATACCAAGCTGGGCATGGTCAAAACCGACCACATCCTGTTTATCGCTTCTGGCGCGTTCCACCTGAGCAAGCCGAGCGATCTGGTACCTGAGCTGCAAGGCCGCCTGCCGATCCGTGTCGAACTCAAGGCACTGACACCAGAAGACTTCGAGCGCATCCTCAGCGAGCCACACGCTTCGTTGACCGAGCAATATCGCGAATTGCTGAAAACCGAAGGCCTGAACATCGAGTTCCTGCCCGAAGGCATCAAGCGTCTGGCGGAAATCGCCTGGCAGGTAAACGAGAAAACCGAAAACATCGGTGCTCGTCGCTTGCATACACTGCTTGAGCGCTTGCTGGAAGAGGTGTCTTTCAGTGCCGGTGATATCGCCAGTGCACAAAACGACGAGCCTAT
>JBILYW010000063.1:0-9865 GCA_044377555.1 Pseudomonas sp. | reverse complement strand
CTCGATCTCCGATCCGAAGTTCGAAACCGGCACTGTTGAAACCGACAAAGAGCTGCTGCGCAACCTGATCGCCTACTACTGCGTTCTGGAAGGCATCTTCTTCTACTGCGGCTTCACTCAGATCCTGTCGATGGGCCGCCGCAACAAGATGACCGGCGTTGCCGAGCAGTTCCAGTACATCCTGCGCGACGAATCCATGCACCTGAACTTCGGTATCGATGTGATCAACCAGATCAAAATCGAAAACCCGCACCTGTGGGATGCCGAAATGAAGGAAGAAGCTTCGCAGATGATCCTGCAAGGCACCCAGCTGGAAATCGAATACGCACGCGACACCATGCCGCGCGGCGTACTGGGCATGAACGCGGCCATGATGGAGGACTACCTCAAGTTCATCGCCAACCGTCGCCTGTCGCAAATCGGCCTGAAAGAAGAATACCCGGGCACCACTAACCCGTTCCCATGGATGAGCGAAATCATGGACTTGAAGAAAGAGAAAAACTTCTTCGAGACGCGGGTTATTGAATACCAGACCGGCGGTGCGCTGAGCTGGGATTGATCCGTACCCTGGCTACTTGCTGAGTAAAAGGGCTGCCTGAAGGCAGCCCTTTTTTTTGCCCCAAATATTTGAGCCCGCGGCCATCATCGAAATTTTCGACTCATTCCTCTCCCCGTTAAACGCAGCGACAGGGCCGCTGAGCGGCAGATTTCCCCGATCAGCACTTATCAAGAAATGAGTTTGATCCACGCAAAAAAGAACTGTATAAAAACACAGTATATTTTCAAGCACTGACTCAGCCCTGGAGAACGCCCATGCCCAACTCAGCCATGCGCAGTACGTTTGAACGCATCGTGATCAATCAATTTACCCCGCTGCACTGCGCGCAAGCCCGCGAAATGCTCGGCTGGAGCCCGGAACACCTGAGTGAACAATCCGGGGTTTCAGTGCCCGCCATTCAGCGCTTTGAAGCCGCAGAGCCCGTGCGCGACGTCACCAGGCTGGCTCTGGCTTACAGCCTGGAGGCACAAGGTCTGGTGTTCTTCCCTGGCTTTTCTCCTGGCCGCGGCGGCAATGTTCGCGGCACGACCCCTGACCCAATGGGGCGCGACGACTTTGCCCTGATCGAGTAAAAAAACGAGCGCCCTCACTCGCCTTCAGCGGTGTGCACTTCAAGCCACCAGGCACGGCCCTTGTGAGGCTGCTTGAGGTTGAACGCCTCCCCCATTTGAGGCGTGGTGATGAGCACATTGCGTTGCTCGGCCAACGCCACAATGCGGTCAAAGGGTTCGGACCAGGCATGGAAGGCCAAATCAAAGGTGCCGTTGTGAATGGGTAACAACCAGCGCCCGTTCAGGTCGATATGAGCTTGCAGGCTGTGTTCGGGCTGCATGTGCACGTGGGGCCAGTCGACGTTATAGGCCCCCGTTTCCATCAGGGTCAGGTCGAACGGTCCGAACTGCTCACCGATCAACTTGAAGCCGTCGAAGTATCCCGAGTCTCCACTGAAGAAAATTCGCACATCATCAATAATCATCACCCAGGATGCCCAAAGCGTCTGGTTGTGATCAAACAGACCCCGACCGGAAAAGTGCTGGGACGGGGTGGCGACAAAGCGAATGCCATCGAGGTGGGTATCCTGCCACCAGTCCATTTGTTTAACCTTGCCGGCTGGCACACCCCACTTGACAAGCAGATCGCCGACACCCAGCGGTGCCAGAAACTGCCGGGTTTTGGCCTCTAACTGCAAGACGGTTTTTTGATCGAGATGGTCGTAGTGGTTATGGGAAAGAATCACGGCTTCCAGGGATGGAAGCTCATCAAGGCTGATGGGAGGTGCATGGAAGCGTTTGGGCCCTGCCCACTGGAACGGCGAAGCACGCTCAGCGTAGACCGGGTCGGTCAGCCAGTATTTACCGTTGAGCTTGAGCAGAAGGGTTGAGTGCCCCAACCGGTACACGCTGAAATCCGGCGCGGCGTGCAACTGCTCGCGGGTCAATGACCGGACCGGGACCACACCTGTCGGGCGGGTATTGGCAGGTTTTTGGAAAAGCATCTTCCAGAAAATACCCAATGTCTTCCCAAGACTGGAAGACGGCCTTGCGCCTTCATTTCGAAATGCGCCTTGATAATGCTCAGCGGGTTTAGGGCCCTCTGCACTGCCGGACTCGAGTGCCATGGTTTGAAGACTCCAGTAAAAAACGCGATGACCGCCCAGCTGCGCGCCCCATGAAAAGGAAATTGTCATTCAATAAACATCCGAGCCTGCAAGACGCGTGGTTTATTACCGTTATCGCAGACTCATCTTCAGCTTAAGGAGCTAGGCTTGACCTCATGGTTGACTCAGAGAATTGCGGAATATGTGCGATTTTTTCTCGACACTGCCTTTCGGCAAGCTAACACAACCCAACAGTGGGCGGTGCGGCACCCAACAGGGCGCGGCACTGAACCCAAACATCTTGCGCAGATAACCATGGACAATAAAAGAGGCAAAGGGCTGTCGTTCGCCAAGCGTATTTACCTGCCGCGAACCATCGGCCTGGGGATTGGCTGTTTCAGCGTGATGGCTGCCCTCTACCCGCTCAATATGCCTGTATGGGTGTGGTGCCTGCTGCTGTTCAACGGCTTTGTCTGGCCGCATCTCGCCTTTCAATTATCGACCCGCTCCGCCTTCCCCTATGAGGCCGAGCGCCGCAACATGTTGATGGATTCGCTCTGGGGGGGATTCTGGGCGGCCAGCATGCAGTTCAACCCCCTGCCGACAGTCACCATTCTGTCGATGATGATGATGAATAACGTAGCGGCTGGCGGCCCCAGAATGCTGGTACGCGGTGCGTTGGCACAACTGGCCGGCGCCCTGTTCTCATGGCTGTTACTGGGTATCGCTTTCAACCCGAACACCAGCGCCCTGCAGATCTATGCCTGTCTGCCCATGCTGACGCTCTACCCGTTTGCGGTAGGCATGGTCAGCTATCGCCTGGCGATAAAACTGGCAGAGCATAAACGTGCATTAAGCGCCCTCAGCCGTACCGACAGCCTGACCGGACTGCTCAATCACGGTTCATGGAAAGACCTGCTGCAACTGAGCTTCCATCAGAGCCAGGAAAGCAATACACCCGCCACTCTGGCGCTGATTGATATCGATCACTTCAAGCAAATCAATGACACCTACGGACATATCATCGGTGACAGCGTATTGCGCCGGCTCAGCAAGGAACTCAAGGACAACTTGCGGGCCCAGGACCTGGCAGGACGATATGGCGGCGATGAGTTCTGCGTCATCTTGCCCAACTGTTCACTGGTCCAGGCCCGGGAAATCATGGAGCGGTTGCGTCAGGTGTTTTGCAACTACCAACACGGCGACGAACCCGAGTCGCAGATAAGCGTAAGCCTGAGCATAGGACTGGCCTCCTGCCGCCCCGAGTTTCAAAATGCCTCCACCTGGCTGAACGAAGCCGATAAAGCTCTGTACGTCGCAAAAAATACTGGCCGTAACAAAATCAGCGTCGGGGCCGCAGACACACTGCCTGAGTCAGTTTTGAGCCCCAGTCCGGAGTAGCCCCTCAAGCACCCGAGATGAGAAAAAAACCATGCCCCCAGAAAAAAAACACACCACAGCCAAAGCACCGTCAAAGAAGGTTGACCACTTGCGCTTTCATCGGGCCTACGAACATTTGGCACCGACCTTCGGCAGTGACCGTTTCGCCTTGCAGGCAGAAGCCTTCGCCCGTTTTTTTGGCACACCTGCATTTCTCGGTGCACAAACACTCATCGTGGTGATCTGGATCTGTTTGAACCTGTTTGGCGTGACGCACTTTGATATTTACCCGTTCATCCTGCTTAACCTCGCCTTCAGCTTGCAAGCGGCCTATGCCGCACCGCTGATCCTGCTCGCGCAAACGCGTCAGGCCGCCCGCGACAAAGCCCAGTCCGATGCGGACGCCCAACACCGTGAAGCACTGGCCGTGGCCAACGCCGAACGGCAAGCCGCCGCAGCTCAAACCACAGAGCAAATCATGGCGCTGCTGGAGCAAAACACCCGGCTGACCGAAATGACCAAGCAACTGACCGAGCGGATCGAAAGCCTGACTACTGAGATGCACCAGCATTTTGTCCGCAAAGCGCCCTAGTTGACGCAGCGACGCACAGCCGAAATTTCAGGCACGTCCTGACGCCGCATATACACACGCAAGGGTTCGGTAATGTTCAGGCGGTCATCGATATTTTGATCCAGCAGTAACTGGATCAACTCACGTTTGAGGGTCATGGTGTCTGCGGCACCGGCCTGCCAGACAAACTCGCTGGTGGGCGTGATGTTGTCGTCAGCAACATCCATCCCGAAAGAATCTTCACTAAAACGAACAATGTGCTGGCCTGTCTTACGATTGAAACCAACAAAGCCGTTAAGTAGGTCGGCGGCCTGGCAGATGAGTTGCGAAGTGATGCGCATGGTAAACCTCACTGACGAGCCCAAAGGCTCTGGAACAATGGTTTACACGCAAGATTTAACGCTTGTCCCTCTGCCGGGGACGTTGGTGTCGCCAGAGTACTGCACATCTGCACGAAAGATCGCTAAAAAAGTGCGATGCACGCCCACGCCGGGTTCCCGATAGCCTGCGAGGGTGCCGATTGCCAACAAACACTCTCTACTTCTGATCGAAAGGAATTCAACCAATGCCTGACACCTTTGGCAAAAGCGTTTTGCTGTTGAGCCTGCTTCTGGGCATGAGCGGCGCACAGGCCACCAGCGAGACGAACACCGCCGAGGCGAAACTGGCCAACGCCCATGGCATCCCGCACCCGGCAGTCATTGCCCATCGCGGTGCATCCTTCGACGCCCCGGAGTCAACGGCAGCCGCCTACACCCTCGCCCGGGACCTGGGCGCCGACTATCTGGAAATGGACCTGCAACGCAGCAAGGACGGAGTTCTGTTTGCCCTGCACGACAACAGCCTGTTGCGCACCACCGACGTGGCCAAAAAATTCCCGGACCGCAAGGACAGCCCCGCCAGCGCCTTCACCCTGGCAGAGCTGAAAACCCTGGATGCCGGCAGCTGGTTCAACCAGGCGTACCCGGATCGTGCGCGGCCGTCCTACGTTGGGCTGCCGGTTCTGACCCTGGATGAAATCATCGACATCGCCCAGGCCAACCCGCAGCACAAACCCGGCCTGTACATCGAAACCAAAGAACCCAAGCAATTTCCCGGCATCGAACACGACCTGAAGAACAAACTGAACGAACGCGGCTGGCTTGAGCCTGTGGCCGGGCTGAACGGACAGCCGCAGACTGGCCAGGGCAAAGGCCGGGTCGTCTTGCAGACCTTTGAGAAAAACAGCCTTGGGCTGCTACAAAAAGAAATGCCCGACACGCCGAAAATCCTGCTGTTGTGGGTCGGTGAAGACGCTATAACGCCCAATAGTCCCCTCAGCTTTGCCGACTCGGGCGAGAAGGACAAAGCCACCTACTACGCCAGGCTTCAGCCCAAGGACAAGGCCGCGTTCATGCAATGGATCGACTTTGCCAAGGCCCGCGGCGCCATGGGTACAGGCCCTTCGGCAGCCTTGACCGACGGCGGCGACCAGAGCTATTTCGACCTGATCCAGCCATGGATGAACAAGGCCACCCACGACAAGGGCATGCTGGTGCACGTCTATACCCTGGACGAACCGGCGGACTTCAAGAAGGCTATGGAGGCTGGCGTCGACGGCATTTTCACTAACCGCGCCAGCGAACTGCTCAAGTACTACCAGCGCCCGGCGTCACAAACAGTCCCCCAACTGCTGGAACACAACGGTTATTAATGAGTGTGCGGAGCACAGGGCGAAAATTAAGGATGAATTAAGTTGCGACGGTTAATCTAGCCCCACTTAAACAGATCAACCCCAAGGGACTAAACATGAAAGCACTTAATCTTGTATTCGCCACTGTTGCCCTGACACTGACTGCTGGCCTGGCCCAGGCTGATGTTCGCCCTGACCATATTCCAGACCTGCTCAAATCAGGTGAAATCACTTCATTTGAAAAGTTGAATCAAGCCGCGCTGGCCAAGCACCCTGGCGCAACCATTCTCGACACCGAGCTTGATCACTCCTACGGCAAACTGGTTTATGAAGTTGAATTGCGTGACACCAAAGGCATTAAGTGGGATGTCGATCTCGACGCTAAAACTGCCGAAGTCCTGCAAGACAAACAAGACACTTAAGTAAGTAGATTTAATTAAAAGGCCGCACCACTCACCCTGAGTGGCGCGGCCTTTTCATATGGACGCTCGGCTGAATAGCTTATATATGACATATGAAGTCGTGCTACCCACAATGGTTGTGGCTAGAATCAGCTTTTTGAACCAGAGCACATCCCATGGGCCATAGCGCGGCTGACGATATCGCAACAATTAACCGGATCAGTGCAGTGCCCGCCATCTTGCGGGTCATCGCTGAAATGACCGGGATGCGCTTTGCCGCCGTTGCCCGTGTTACCCAGACAACCTGGACCGCCTGCGCGGTGCTCGACAATCTTGGCTTTGGTTTGCAAGCAGGTGGGGAGCTGGACCTGGTCAGTACCCTGTGCTTTGAAACCATGAGTTCGCATCTGCCGATCATCATCGACGAAGCCAGCACAGACCCGCTCTACGAGCATCATCACACGCCAAAACTGTACCGATTCGAGAGCTACATCACTATTCCGGTGTTTCGCACCGACGGCAGTTTCTTCGGCACCCTGTGTGCTCTGGACCCCGAGCCTGCAAGGCTCAAGGGCAGCACCATCCAGACCACCATGGAGTCCTTTGCCCGCCTGCTTTCGCTGCAGATCGAGGCGGAAGAAAACCTGCAACGCACAGAGTCCGAGCTGGTACAGGAGCGCGAAAATGCGGAGCTGCGCGAACAATTCATCGCAGTGATCGGCCATGATCTGCGTAACCCGTTATTCGCCATCAACACCGCGGCTGAACGCTTGTTACGCAAGCATCCCAACCCGCCAACCGATACGCTGGTGCAACACATTCTGAGCTGCGGCCAACGCGCCTCGCAGCTGGTTGAGGACGTTCTGGACTTTGCCCGAGGCCGGCTTGGCAATGGCATCCCCCTGACACTTCAGGTGTGCACCGACCTCGATCAGGTATTCAGGCACGTCATCTCAGAAGTACAAAGCGTGCATCCCGACCGTGTGATCCAGACCCGGATCGGGCCACTTGACGGCATTCAATGCGACAGCGGCCGCCTGGCGCAGCTGCTCTCCAATCTGCTGGCCAATGCAATCACTCACGGCTCGTCCACAGGCGCGGTGCACGTCGCCGCCATAATCCGCGACAAGGTATTTACCCTCTCCGTCACCAATCAGGGCACGCCCATTCCTGCCGACCAGCTTGAGCACTTGTTCAAACCCTATTCCCGCCCCGCCAGCAACACCCCGCAAGCCGGCCTTGGCCTTGGGTTGTACATTGCCGACCAGATCGCCCTCTCCCACGGCGGCCGTATCGAAGCGGCTTCGGATGAACAGCACGGCACGGTCTTTACCTTCAGTTTTTCCCTGCCTGCGAATGCTGGTGATTTTCCACATCAGGGCTAAGGTAATCGCTACAACCGCTTGCCTTGCGGTTATGCCATGTTCGAAAGGAGTCGATCATGCACACCGGAACCGACCCGAAAGTTCGCCCGCCCAGCCGCGCTGCCAAACTCGCGGGGCTGCTGTACAGCCTGTTCAGTTACCTGTTTTTCCTTCTGACCCTGCTGTACCTGATCGGTTTCATAGGTAACGTCGGCGTTCCCAAAACCATTGACTCAGGCTCAGGGGCCCCCTGGCCTCTGGCACTGCTGGTGGATGTGTCGCTGATTACCCTGTTTGCCGTTCAACACAGTGTCATGGCCCGTAAAAGCTTCAAAGCCTGGTGGGTGCAATTTGTTCCGCCCCCCATTGAGCGCGCCACCTACGTGCTGGTTTCCAGCGTGGTGCTGGTAGTGATGTTCTGGCTGTGGCAACCGATTGATTTGCGCGTCTGGCAGGTTGAGTCGCGACTCGGTAGCGCCGTGCTTACCACCCTGTTCTGGCTGGGATGGGGCTTGATCCTGGTGGCGACCTTTCTGATCAGTCACTTTGAACTGTTCGGGGTCAAGCAGGCTCTTGATACCCTGCGCCCGACCAAACCTGTAGATGGCTCGTTCAGAACACCCATGCTCTACAAAGTCGTGCGTCATCCCATGTACATGGGCTTTTTGATCTCTTTCTGGGCCACGCCCGAAATGACCGTCGGGCACCTGGTGTTCGCACTGACGAGCACGATCTACATCCTGATCGGCTCGCAACTGGAAGAGAAAGATCTGGTCGAGATTTTTGGCGAAAAATACCGGAATTATCAAAAAAACGTCGGCATGTTGCTGCCTTCTCTGCGCCGTAACCCGGGTTCCGAGGACTGAGAGTCGGATAAATCTGTATTTGGGGCCCTGATGGGTAGAAACTGACGCGCTGCTCAAGCGGCCACTGACCCCGTCAGTGGCTCCCCATTGCGCCCCGACAGAATCTCGACATGAACACCCGCCTATGCGCGTATGAAGACCTGACACCCAGCCAATGCCAGCAACTGCGCGAGATTCGGGTGCAACCTGAGCAAATTGTTTTTTGCGGCAACATCGAGTCGGCCTTGCACTCTCTGCCGGCCCAACCGCACCCCGGGATAAAAGGGCTGGCACTGCTCAGCGATGAACAGCCAGTGGCCTTTCTTCTGCTTAAGCGTCAGCCGCTGCTGGCCCATTGGGCCGCAGCCGACAGCGCCACGTTGCATGCGTTTCAGGTCGACAGCCGGGTTCAAGGCCAGGGGCTGGGCAAAACCTGCCTGCGCGAACTTCCCCGGGCCATTGAGCAGTTCTGGCCCGAGATTCGTCAGGTGATGCTGTCAGTGAGCCCGTTCAACGCCAGTGCCCTGGCGTTTTACCTGGGCCAGGGCTGGGTCGAACAAGGCGAAGCCTATCGGGGCGAACGGCGGCTGGTACTGACACTCTCGTCCTCGCCGCTACCCCGCTTGCAGGCAGGCTAAGCGGTTTTTTTAACCGGCAGCCAGATCTCCAGCAACCCCGTGCCGGTGTCCGGGTTGAAGTCTGCGCTGTAACGCTCGAACTCAGGCGCATCAACCGATTCGTACCCTGATTGGGGCAACCAGTCGTTCCAGATCGCCTGAAAGGTCTGTGACAGCGTGTCCAGTGTCCCCTGATGCTCGAAGACCGCGTAAGCCTGCTCTTGCAGCTCAATCCAGCGATAGCGTTCAGGCAGGTCGTCAAGTTTGCTGATGGCCACGCCGGCGATGTACTCAAAGCCGCCTTCCCCATCCGGATTACAGCAAACACCGTAGGTTTCCTCGCCAATCTGACTCGGCACCTTGCCGATCTCGGGGATGAATTTCTCCCACAGCAACGGAATCTGACTGCAGGTCTCCTGAGTGAAACGGCCACCCAAACCCGCGATCAGTTGAAACGAACCTTTGGCAAATCGCGGAGCTGGCAGTTCGAACTTTTTTGTTTGTTCCATAAGTCATGCTCGATGGAGTAAGTAGGAAACCAGGCTTTTTAGTATAGGTACAAAAACACACCGGGGTCGTCCCTGTACAAAAATAGCCGCTGGCGACCTCTAGACAAAAGGCCATCACCGCCCGTATTGTTTCGCCCAGACCACCGCAGTGGTCAACGTCGCTCGGACGGTTCCGGGCGCTTACGTACCAGAGGCACACATGGCAGACCAAGGTTCGCCGCGACGCTTTGCGCGCATAGATCGACTCCCCCCTTACGTTTTCAATATCACTGCTGAGCTGAAGATGGCCGCCCGACGTCGCGGCGAAGACATCATCGACTTCAGCATGGGCAACCCTGACGGCCCGACCC
>JBILYW010000062.1:0-9873 GCA_044377555.1 Pseudomonas sp. | reverse complement strand
GTAAGCGCGGCCTTTGCGCCCAACACTGCTGGAGGTGAAGATCACCGATGCATCCTGCGACAGCTTGAGCAGGGGCAGCAAGGTGCTGGTGAGCATGAACGTGGCATTGACGTTGATGTGCATCACGCGCATGAAGTTCTCGCCTGACAGCTGCTCCAGAGGCGTGCGTGGGCCAATGATCGAGGCGTTGTGCAGCACCCCGTCAAGGTGGCCGAATTCAGTTTCGATCATGGCGGCCAGCTCATCGTATTGATGGGGCTGGGCGGTTTCGAGGTTGAACGGGATGACGACAGGCTGCGGGTGGCCGGCGGCCTCGATTTCATCGTAAACCTGGCTCAGGTTGGCCTCGGTCTTGCCCAGCAGCAACACGGTTGCACCGTGTGCGGCGTAGGTCCTGGCGGCTGCGGCGCCAATGCCGCGGCCAGCACCTGTAACCAGAATCACCCGGCCCTGCAGCAGGTCGGGACGGGCGGAATAATCAAACATAAAAAACCTCAACAAAAATCGAAGATCGTTAGCTGGCGCTTGTCAGCAGCTGCACATCGCGTTATCGAGCACTTTGCGCAACTCGCCCGGGTGATCGACTACCACATCGGCGCCCCAGTGGTCAGGGTTGTCGTCAGGGTGGATATAGCCAAAACGCACGGCTGCGGTTTTGGTACCGGCGTCTCGCCCGGATTCGATATCGCGCAGGTCATCGCCTACGAACAGGACACTGGCCGGGTCTAGGTCCAGCATTTTGCAGGCCAGGATCAGGGGTTCCGGGTCGGGCTTGCTGTTTGTCACGTGGTCCGGGCAGATCAGCAGTGCCGAGCGTTCGGCCAGGCCCAGGCGCTCCATGATCGGTTGCGCAAAACGTACGGGCTTGTTGGTGACGACGCCCCACACCAGGTGTGCTTTCTCGATATCGGCCAGCAGCTCTTCCATGCCATCGAACAGCCTGGTGTGTACGGCGCAATCGCGCTGGTAGCGCTCAAGAAACTCCTGGCGCAGTTCTTCGAAGCCAGGTGAGTCCGGGTCCATGCTGAAGGTCACCGCCACCATGGCGCGTGCACCGCCGGAAATTTCATCGCGGATCAATTTATCTGCAATCGCGGGCAGGCCGCGCTCGGCACGCATGGCCTGACAGATCGCGATAAAGTCCGGCGCGGTGTCGAGCAGGGTGCCGTCCATGTCAAAAAGAACTGCTCTCAAACGCATGTGTTACTCCTCGCGAAGGGTCTGGATCATGTAGTTGACGTCAACATCGGCGGCCAGCTTGTAATGCTTGGTAAGCGGGTTGTAGGTCAGGCCGATGATGTCTTTGACGCTCAGGCCGGCTTGACGGCTCCAGGCGCCCAGTTCCGAAGGGCGGATGAATTTCTTGAAGTCATGGGTCCCGCGTGGGATCAGCTTCATGATGTATTCAGCGCCGATGATCGCGAACAGATAGGATTTCGGGTTGCGGTTGATGGTCGAGAAGAACACCTGGCCGCCGGGCTTGACCATGCGGTAGCAGGCGCGGATCACTGAGGCCGGATCAGGTACGTGCTCCAGCATTTCAAGGCAGGTGACCACATCGAACTGCTCAGGCATTTCGGTGGCCAGGTCTTCGGCAGTGATCTGGCGGTATTCAACACTTACGCCGGACTCAAGCTGATGCAGTTGCGCAACGGCCAGCGGGGCTTCGCCCATGTCGATGCCCATCACGGTTGCGCCGCGCTGAGCCATGGACTCGCTGAGAATGCCGCCGCCGCAACCGACGTCGAGGACCTTTTTGCCGGCCAGTTGCACGCGCTCGTCAATCCAGTTGACGCGCAGCGGGTTGATATCGTGCAGCGGTTTGAACTCGCTTTCACGGTCCCACCAGCGATGGGCAAGCGCTTCGAATTTGGCGATCTCGGCGTGGTCAACGTTGCTCATGGGTAAATCCTCTAAAGCTGAAAAATCTGGTAATGCTCCGGGCGCGGGCCCGAAGGTGTCCAATCAATGAGTATGGCCGCTTATGCGCTCGCCCCAGGCTCTGGCCGTTGCGCTGAGCTGTTGCTCGTCCTGTCGGGTCAGGCGTCGGTCGTCGAGCAGTTGCTTGCCCGCTACCCACAGGTGTTTTACGCAATCGCGGCCTGTGGCGTAGATCAGTTGTGAAACGGGATCGTAGACCGGCTGCTGGGCCAGCCCGCTGAGGTCAAAGGCAACCAGGTCGGCAGCCTTGCCAACCTCGATGGAGCCGGTGTCACTTTCAAGGCCCAGGGCGCGCGCGCCATTGAGTGTGGCCATGCGCAGTGCCCGGTGGGCGTCCAGCGCAGTGGCCGAGCCTGCAACGGCTTTGGCCAGCAAGGCGGCGGTACGGGTTTCGCCGAGCAGGTCGAGGTCATTGTTGCTGGCGGCACCGTCGGTACCGACAGCCACATTGACGCCAGCTTGCCACAGTCGCTCCACCGGGCAGAAGCCGCTGGCCAGTTTGAGGTTGGACTCGGGGCAATGAATCACGCTGGAGTTGCTTTCTACCAGCATTGCCAGGTCGTCATCGCTGATCTGGGTCATGTGCACGGCCTGGAAGCGCGGGCCCAGCAGGCCCAGGCGGGCGAGGCGGGCTACGGGGCGCTCGCCGTTCTGCTCGAAGGCTTGCTGAACTTCGAAGGCCGTCTCGTGCACGTGCATATGAATGGAGGCATCCAGTTCATCGGCGACCACACGAATCTTTTCAAGGTTCTCGTCGCCTACGGTGTAGGGCGCGTGGGGCCCGAAGGCGATTTTGATTCGAGGGTGATACTTCAAATCGGCAAACAGTTCGACGGCCTGGCGCATTGATTCATCCGCGCTGGCGGCGCCTGGAATCGGGAAGTCGAGGATCGGAATGGCGATCTGTGCACGAATGCCGCTGTTATGCACGCATTCGCTGGCGACTTTCGGGAAAAAATACATGTCACTGAAGCACGTGATGCCGCCCTTGAGTTGCTCGGCAATGGCCAGGTTGGTGCCGTCCCGTACGAAGGCCTCATCCACCCATTTGGCCTCGGCCGGCCAGATGTGTTGCTCCAGCCAGGTCATCAATGGCAGGTCATCGGCCATGCCGCGAAAGAGGGTCATCGCGGCGTGGCCATGGGCATTGATCAGCCCGGGGCTGAGCAGCATGTCAGGCAGTTCGCGGGTTTCAAGGGCGGTGAGGGCCAGGGCTTCATGGCGTGGGCCAATGAAAACGATGCGTCCGTCCCGGATGCCGACGCCGTGTTCCTTGAGTACCACTCCGGCAGGTTCGACAGGCACCAACCAGGTTGGCAACAGTAATAGGTCGAGGGGCGCGGTAGGGGTCGGCATCGAGAACGGCTTCCAGTGCGTTATAAAAGGAGGCGAAGTATACCCGAGCGTCTTGAGGGTGGGCTCGCTATAATCGGCAGCTTTGTTTCTGGGTGATAGGGGAAGGCATGCGCGATCGACTGTTGGCTGCGGAAAAGGTTAAGGCCATCGATTGGCGGGATGATGCCCTGTATCTGCTGGATCAGCGCAGCTTGCCCTTTGAAGAGAACTGGCTGGCGTACACCGGTGTTGAAGGTGTTGCACAGGCGATTCGTGACATGGTCGTGCGTGGCGCTCCGGCTATCGGTATCGCGGCGGCCTATGGCGTGGTGCTGGCTGCGCGCACGCGCAAGGCCGAGGGTGGCGACTGGGTAGCGGCACTGGAGGCGGACTTCACGCTGTTGGCGGACTCGCGCCCCACGGCAGTGAATCTGTTTTGGGCATTGAATCGCATGCGCGACAGGTTGGCCCGTGCCAAAAGTCGTATCAATGTGCTGCAGGTGCTTGAAGACGAGGCTGTGGCCATTCATGAGAGTGATCGCGAAGCCAATCTGACGATGGCGCAGCTGGGTGTAGATGTGATTCGCCGCCACCAGGGCAATGCGCAGGCCGTACTGACCCACTGCAACACCGGCGCTCTCGCGACCGGAGGCTTTGGTACGGCGCTGGGGGTGATTCGGGCGGCCTGGCTGGAAGGCATGATCGAGCAGGTATACGCAGATGAAACCCGGCCCTGGTTGCAGGGCTCGCGCCTGACTGCTTGGGAGCTGGCCAATGAAGGCATCCCGGTGGTGCTCAATGTGGACTCGGCTGCGGCGCATATCATGAAAACCAAGGGCGTGACCTGGGTGATCGTGGGGGCGGACCGGATCACGGCCAATGGCGATGTGGCGAACAAGATCGGGACTTACCAGCTGGCGGTAAATGCCATGCACCACGGCGTGCGCTTTATGGTGGTCGCACCGAGCTCGACCATCGACATGGACCTGGCCACGGGGGATGACATCCCTATTGAAGAGCGCGATGGCAGCGAGCTGCTGGAAGTGGGTGGCAAGCGGGTCGGTGCAGACGTGCAGGCGTTCAATCCTGTTTTTGATGTGACCCCGGCGGACCTGATTGACGTGATCGTTACCGAGAAAGGCGTTATCGAGCGTCCGGACGCGGCAAAAATGGCTCAATTGATGTGTCGCAAGCGATTGCATTGAGGCAGGCCCCAAACCTGTGGTCGCAGCCTTCGGCAGCGGCTACAGAATAGGGCTTTACATCCTTCAAATCGTTTCCAGAGTCCTCCTGGGCCCGCTCAAGCCGATCACTCGCCCACTTACTATGTTCCATGCGCATCTGGGGGATAGGTGCGTGGCGGCGATTGTGATAACATTCGGCGGTTTCCAGGGTGGCTCGCAAGGGTTGCCCTTACTGCGCAAATCCGTAGCATAACTCGTTGATTTGTCGTAAGTCGTTGCATGGCACTTGGTCAGCAGCGACGAGCTTCGTTCGTCCCGAATGGATGTGGCGAAGTTTCACCCGAAAAAGGAATCAGGCTTCTCATGGGCGAACTGGCCAAAGAAATCCTCCCGGTCAATATCGAAGACGAGCTGAAACAGTCCTACCTCGACTACGCGATGAGCGTAATTGTCGGGCGAGCACTGCCTGATGCACGCGATGGCTTGAAGCCCGTGCACCGGCGTGTGCTGTTTGCGATGAGCGAACTGAACAACGACTGGAACAAGCCGTACAAGAAATCTGCCCGTGTGGTCGGTGACGTGATCGGTAAGTATCACCCGCATGGTGATACCGCCGTTTACGACACCATCGTTCGAATGGCTCAGCCATTCTCCCTGCGCTACCTGCTGGTAGACGGTCAGGGCAACTTCGGTTCGGTCGACGGCGATAATGCCGCTGCGATGCGATACACCGAAGTGCGCATGACCAAGTTGGCCCACGAGCTGCTGGCCGACTTGCATAAAGAGACCGTGGACTGGGTGCCGAACTACGACGGCACGGAAATGATCCCGGCCGTCATGCCGACACGAATCCCCAACTTGCTGGTCAACGGTTCCAGCGGTATCGCTGTGGGCATGGCCACCAACATCCCGCCGCACAACCTCGGTGAAGTCATCGACGGTTGCCTGGCGCTGATCGACAATCCCGAGCTGAGCATCGACGAACTGATGCAGTTCATCCCGGGGCCTGACTTCCCGACGGCTGCGATCATCAACGGTCGTGCCGGCATCATCGAAGCCTATCGCACCGGTCGTGGCCGGATTTACATGCGTGCCCGCTCGATGATCGAAGACATCGACAAGGTCGGTGGCCGTCAGCAAATCGTGATCACCGAGCTCCCGTACCAGCTGAACAAGGCGCGTTTGATCGAAAAGATCGCCGAGCTGGTTAAAGAGAAGAAGCTCGAAGGCATTACCGAGCTGCGTGACGAGTCTGACAAAGACGGCATGCGCGTGGTGATCGAGCTGCGTCGTGGTGAAGTGCCGGAGGTTATCCTTAATAACCTTTACGCCCAGACCCAGTTGCAAAGCGTTTTCGGTATCAACATCGTTGCGCTGATCGATGGCCGCCCACGCATCCTTAACCTTAAGGATCTGCTGGAGGCCTTCGTACGTCACCGCCGTGAAGTGGTTACCCGCCGCACTGTTTTCGAACTGCGCAAAGCCCGTGAGCGCGGCCATATCCTTGAAGGTCAGGCCGTTGCCCTGTCCAACATCGATCCGGTCATCGCGCTGATCAAAGCGTCTCCAACCCCGTCCGAAGCCAAGGAAGCGCTGATCAGCACGCCTTGGGAGTCGACTGCGGTGGTGGCAATGGTTGAGCGTGCCGGTGCCGATTCGTGCCGCCCGGACAATCTTGACCCGCAATACGGCCTGCGCGACGGCAAGTACTTCCTGTCGCCAGAACAGGCCCAGGCCATTCTTGAATTGCGCCTGCACCGTCTGACCGGTCTTGAGCACGAGAAGCTGTTGGCCGAGTACCAGGAAATCCTCAATCAGATCGGCGAGCTGATCCGCATCCTCAACAGCGCCGAGCGGTTGATGGAAGTGATTCGCGAGGAACTGGAAGTCATCCGTGCTGAATACGGCGATGTGCGCCGTACTGAAATCCTGGATCACCGTCTTGACCTGACGCTGGGCGACATGATCCCGGAAGAAGAGCGCGTTGTGACCATTTCTCACGGTGGCTACGCCAAGACTCAGCCATTGGCTGCGTACCAGGCTCAGCGTCGTGGCGGTAAAGGCAAGTCGGCTACTGGCGTCAAGGATGAGGACTACATCGCTCACCTGCTGGTTGCCAACAGTCACACCACGCTGCTGCTGTTCTCCAGCAAAGGCAAGGTGTACTGGCTCAAGACCTACGAGATCCCTGAAGCGTCCCGTGCTGCCCGTGGTCGTCCATTGGTGAACCTGTTGCCGCTGGGTGAGGGTGAGTACATCACCACCATGCTGCCGGTCGAGGAATACACCGAAGGTCACTTTATCTTCATGGCAACCGCTAACGGCACCGTGAAGAAGACCCCGCTGGAATCCTTCAGCCGTCAGCGCAGCGTAGGCTTGATCGCGCTGGAACTGGACGAAGGCGACGTACTGATCAGTGCTGCCATCACCGATGGCGAGCGCGAAGTCATGCTGTTCTCCGACGGTGGCAAGGTGACACGCTTCAAGGAGTCCGATGTACGTGCCATGGGCCGTACAGCCCGCGGCGTGCGCGGCATGCGTCTGCCAGAAGGGCAGAAGCTGATTTCGATGCTGATCCCTGAAGAAGGTAGCCAGATCCTCACCGCTTCGGCGCGTGGTTATGGCAAGCGTACGGCGATCAGTGAGTTCCCTGAATACAAGCGTGGCGGTCAGGGCGTTATCGCCATGGTCAGCAACGATCGTAACGGCCGACTGGTCGGTGCGGTTCAGGTTCAGGACGGCGAAGAGATCATGCTCATCTCCGATCAGGGCACTCTGGTACGTACCCGTGTCGACGAAGTGTCGAGCCTGGGTCGTAACACCCAGGGCGTCACCTTGATCAAGCTGGCCAGCGATGAAACGCTGGTCGGGCTTGAGCGGGTTCAGGAGCCTTCGGAAGTCGAAGGTGAGGAGCTCGAAGGTGAGGGCGAAGGCGGTGCAGAGTTCGACGGTGAGGCCATCCTCGATGGTGTTGACGACGAGCAGCCGCTAGAGGCTGGCGCTGACGAAGAAGAGCCGCAAGAATAAGCGGACACACAGGGGGGCGGATGAGAATTCGCCCCCTTGTTGTATGTCCGGCATGAAAGTTTGCGACACTTCGTGGTTCTGTAGGGGCGGGCTTGCTCGCGATAGCATCAGCGCGGTATATCAATAGACCTTGCTGGCCGTATCTGGAGCGAACCTGCTCCCACAAGGAACACAGTGTCGAGTGTTGATTTATTGCGTGACCACCAAATCAGAGTGAGAGTGGAAGTGAGCAAACGAGCCTATAACTTCTGCGCAGGTCCTGCTGCGCTACCTGAAGCTGTCCTGTTGCGTGCCCAGTCCGAGTTGCTCGACTGGCATGGCAAGGGCCTCTCGGTCATGGAGATGAGCCATCGCAGCGATGAGTTCGTGTCCATTGCGACCAAGGCTGAGCAGGATCTGCGTGACCTGCTGTCTATTCCCTCGAACTATAAAGTCCTGTTTCTGCAAGGCGGCGCAAGCCAGCAATTTGCTCAGATCCCGCTTAATCTGTTGCCTGAAAATGGCAAGGCCGATTACATCGACACGGGTATCTGGTCGCAGAAAGCCATTGAAGAAGGTTCGCGTTTCGGCCATATCAACGTGGCAGCAACCGCCAAGCCTTACGATTACTTCGCGATTCCCGGCCAGAATGAATGGAGCCTTTCGAAAGACGCGGCCTACGTTCATTACGCGCCAAACGAAACCATCGGTGGTCTGGAGTTCGACTGGGTTCCAGAAACCGGCGATGTGCCGCTAGTGGCGGACATGTCTTCGGACATTCTGTCGCGTCCGATTGATGTTTCGCGTTTCGGCATGATCTATGCGGGCGCCCAGAAAAATATCGGCCCGAGCGGTATTGTGGTCAACATCATTCGTGAAGACCTGCTGGGGCGTGCGCGCTCCATCTGCCCTACGATGCTTGACTACAAGGTCGCGGCCGACAACGGTTCGATGTACAACACGCCGCCAACGCTGGCCTGGTATCTGTCCGGCCTGGTGTTCGAGTGGCTCAAGGAGCAGGGTGGCGTTGAGGTCATCGGCAAGCTCAATGAAGTGAAAAAACGTACCCTGTACGATTTCATTGACGCCAGTGGCCTGTACAGCAACCCGATCAACATCTCTGACCGCTCGTGGATGAACGTACCGTTCCGTCTGGCTGACGATCGTCTCGACAAGCCATTCCTGGCTGGTGCTGAAGCACGTGGGCTGCTGAACCTCAAGGGCCATCGCTCGGTGGGCGGCATGCGTGCTTCGATCTATAACGCTGTGGACATCAATGCGGTAAACGCCCTGGTGGCTTACATGGCAGAGTTCGAAAAGGAACACGGCTAATGTCCGAACAGGAACTCAAGGCACTACGCCTGCGTATCGACAGCCTGGACGAAAAAGTTCTGGAGCTGATCAGTGAGCGGGCTCGCTGCGCCCAAGAAGTGGCGCGAGTCAAAATGGCTTCGCTGGCTGAGGGCGAAGTGCCGGTATTTTACCGGCCTGAGCGTGAGGCTCAGGTGCTCAAGCGTGTAATGGAGCGCAACAAGGGTCCGTTGGGTAATGAGGAGATGGCGCGGCTGTTCCGCGAGATCATGTCTTCTTGCCTGGCGCTGGAGCAGCCGCTGAAAGTGGCTTATCTCGGCCCTGAAGGCACCTTTACCCAGGCCGCAGCCATGAAACACTTCGGGCATGCTGTAATCAGCAAGCCAATGGCTGCCATTGATGAAGTGTTCCGTGAAGTTGCAGCGGGTGCCGTGAATTTTGGCGTGGTGCCGGTGGAGAACTCCACCGAAGGTGCGGTCAACCACACGCTCGACAGCTTCCTTGAGCATGACATGGTGATCTGTGGCGAAGTCGAGCTGCGTATCCACCATCACCTGCTGGTGGGTGAAAACACCAAGACTGACAGCATCAGCCGTATCTACTCCCACGCGCAGTCGCTGGCTCAGTGCCGCAAGTGGCTGGATGCGCATTACCCGAATGTCGAGCGTATCGCTGTTTCGAGCAATGCCGAGGCCGCCAAGCGGGTGAAGGGTGAGTGGAACTCTGCTGCCATTGCAGGGGATATGGCTGCAGGCTTGTACGGGTTGACCCGACTGGCCGAGAAAATTGAAGACCGCCCGGATAACTCCACGCGGTTCTTGATGATCGGCAGTCAGGAAGTGCCGCCTACCGGTGACGATAAAACTTCGATCATTGTTTCCATGAGCAACCGTCCTGGTGCGCTGCATGAATTGCTGGTGCCGTTCCATGAGAACGGGATCGATCTGACGCGCATCGAGACGCGTCCTTCGCGCAGCGGCAAATGGACCTATGTGTTTTTCATCGACTTTGCTGGCCATCACCGCGACCCGTTGGTCAAAAGTGTCCTGGAGCAGATCAGTCAAGAAGCCGTGGCACTTAAAGTACTGGGTTCCTA
>JBILYW010000519.1:0-3231 GCA_044377555.1 Pseudomonas sp. | reverse complement strand
GGCAGCAGCGTGCTGATGGAGTTGATCAGCAATGGCCACGCCCCCGCCGCACTGGTGCTGGCCCAGGCCGATGAGATTCTGACCCTGGGCGTGCTGGTTGCACAGCTGCTGTTCGGGCGCTCCCTGCCGGTGCTCTGCATCGGCGAAGAGGCCTTTGCGGCCTTGGGCGGCAAGGAGTTCGCCCGGGTCGATGGCACCCACCTGGATCTGTTCGATAAACAGCCCGACGATACCTGGGCACCACGCCCAGGCGACGTGCAACCCGACAGCCACTCGGTCCGGCTCACCGCACACGACCGGGCACTGCTTGCCGGCGAGTTCGGCAAGGCGGCTCAGGTCGCAATGCAGATCGTGCTGCGCATGGCGCAGCTGCAAGGGGCCGAGCAACTGATCGACATCACCCAGGCCCATATCGACGGCTGCATTTATACCGGGCCTGCCAGCCTGCGCTTTGCCCGGCAACTGGTGGAATGGGGCGCCAAAGTACGGGTGCCCACCACCCTCAATTCGATTTCCGTAGACCAGCGCCGCTGGCGCGAACTGGGTATCGACCCGGCACTGGGCGAACCGGCCAGTGCCTTGGGCGACGCCTACATGGCCATGGGTGCGCAACTGAGTTTCACCTGCGCCCCTTACCTGCTCGACAGCGCGCCCAAGGCGGGCGAGCAAATCGTCTGGGCCGAGTCCAACGCAGTGGTTTACGCCAACAGTGTGCTGGGCGCTCGCACGCTCAAATACCCGGACTATCTGGATATCTGCATCGCCCTCACCGGTCGTGCTCCCCTGACTGGCTGCCATCTGGACGCCCGGCGCAAAGCCCGGCTGCACGTCGAACTGCCACCCCTGGCCGACCTCGATGATGCGTTCTACCCCTTGCTGGGCTACCACATCGGCGCCCTGGCCGGCAGCCGTATCCCGCTGATCTCGGGGCTGGAGCAGCATCACCCGGACCTCGACGACCTCAAGGCATTCGGTGCGGCCTTTGCGACAACCTCCTCGGCACCGCTGTTTCATATCGCCGGAGTGACCCCCGAAGCGCTCGACCCGGCACAGGTGCTGGACGGCCCGTTGCCGGTGACCCGGGTCACCCTGGCGGACTTGCTGCTCAGCTGGCAGGAGCTCAACAGCGCCCGCGACCCCAGTGTGGACGTAGTGTCCCTGGGCAACCCGCACTTCTCCCTCAGCGAGTTCGCCCGTCTGGCCCGGCTGTGCCAGGGCCGCCACTGCCACCCGCACGTGGTACTGGCGATCACCTGTGGCCGTGCGGTACTGGAACAGGCCCGCGCCGCCGGGCATATCGCCGCGATCGAAGCCTTCGGCGCCACGCTGGTCTGCGATACCTGCTGGTGCATGCTGGGTGAGCCGGTCATCCCGCCCGCCGCCCGAAACCTGATGACCAACTCGGGCAAATACGCCCATTACGCCCCCGGCCTGGTGGGGCGCAAGGTGCATTTCGCCAGCCTCGCCGAATGTGTGGATGCGGCGTGCAGCGCCACGGCCAGCGGGCGCTTGCCGCAGTGGCTGCAAACCGCTGCCTTACTGGAGAACCCCGTCCATGTTTGATTACACCTTCCAATGGCGCTCAGCCCTGCGCGCCTTGCCGGATATGCTCGCCGGTGCTCTGGTCACCTTTGAAACAGCAGCACTGTCGATGATCTTCGGGGTACTGATCGCCCTGGCCCTGACTGTGATGCGCGAAAGCAAAAACCCGATGTTGCGCGGTGTCGGCAACGTCTGGGTGTCCATCGCCCGCAACACCCCGTCGCTGTTCCAGATCTATGTCCTGTACTTCGGGCTGGGCTCCCTGGGCCTGCATGTCAGTTCATGGATCGCGCTGCTGGCCGGGATCACGTTCAACAACGCCGGCTACCTGGCCGAAAACTTCCGCGGTGGCCTCAAGGCCGTGCCCGAAACCCAGATTCGCGCCGCCCGCTCCCTGGGCATGAGCGCGTTCCAGACCTACCGCATGATCGTCGTCCCGCAGTTGTTGCGCATCGTGTTCTACCCGCTGACCAATCAGATGGTCTGGGCCGTACTGATGACCTCGCTGGGGGTGATCGTCGGGCTCAACAACGACCTTACGGGCGTCACCCAGGACTACAACGTCAAAACGTTCCGCACCTTCGAATACTTCGCCCTTGCTGCGGTGCTGTATTACCTGATTGCCAAGGCGATCGTTGCAGTAGCCCGGCTGTTGGCCTGGCGACTGTTCCGTTACTGAGGACGTGACTATGTTTTCCACCAGTTTTACCTGGAACGACTTCATGTTTTTGCTGGAGGGGGCCTGGGTCACCCTGCAGCTGACCACATGGGCCATCGTGCTCGGCACCCTCGCCGGCCTGCTGTTCGGCCTGTTGCGGGCGCTGCTGCCACGGGCCAGCCTGCCGCTGGCGTGGGTGCTGGATGTGTTTCGCAGCGTGCCGTTGCTGATCCAGTTTGTGCTGTTCAACTCGCTCAAAAGCATTGTCGGCCTGAACATCAGCGCCTTCAGCGTCGGTTGCATTGTGCTCGGGGTCTACGCCGCCGCGTACTTCACCGAAATCGTGCGCAGCGGCGTACTGGCGGTGCCGCCC
The DNA here is from genome assembly GCA_044377555.1 of Pseudomonas sp. Taxonomy (GTDB): domain Bacteria; phylum Pseudomonadota; class Gammaproteobacteria; order Pseudomonadales; family Pseudomonadaceae; genus Aquipseudomonas. The sequence continues at coordinate 658 of JBILYW010000519.1, read as the reverse complement.
ACCGTACGCCGGGCCAGCCGCTCCCTGGGCCTGAGCTACCTGCAGGACCTGCGCTACATCGTGCTGCCCATCGCCACACGAGTGGCCTTCCCCGGCTGGCTCAACCTGGTGCTCAGCGTGATGAAGGACACCGCGCTGGTGATGTGGATCGGCATCGTCGAATTGCTGCGCGCCTCGCAAACCATCGTCACCCGTATTCAGGAACCGATGCTGGTGCTGTGCATCGCCGGCCTTATCTATTACGTCATGAGCCTGGTGGTTGCCCGCCTTGGCGCTCGCCTGGAAAAAAGGTGGCAAGAAAATGATTGAGATCGACAACGTCCACAAATCCTTCGGCGACCTTGAAGTGGTCAAGGGCGTGAGCCTGACCGTCAACAAGGGCGAAGTGGTATCGATTATCGGCGGCTCCGGCTCCGGCAAGTCGACCCTGCTGATGTGTATCAACGGCCTGGAGCCGATCCAGAAAGGCCATATCCGCGTCGACGGGATCGAAGTCCACGACCGCGCCACCAACCTCAACCACCTGCGGCAAAAAATCGGCATCGTGTTCCAGCAATGGAACGCCTTCCCGCACCTGACCGTGCTCGAAAACGTGATGCTCGCGCCGCGTAAGGTACTGGGCAAAAGCAAGGCCGAAGCCGAGGCGCTGGCCGTGCAG
>JBILYW010000518.1:0-3248 GCA_044377555.1 Pseudomonas sp. | reverse complement strand
AAGACTCGTTGCTGGGCGCGGTCATCCATAAATGGGGCAACGAGGAGGCCTTCGGGAAACGGGTTCTGGTCAGGACTGCCCTGGGCTATCAGCGATACCGGCCCCGTGGTTCGATTTATGTACTGGAACCGGGCGGGCCATTGCCTTTGTTGACGGCCCTGTTTCAATCCTTGACCCCGTTTGAGCGTCAGACAACGGGTTTGACCATGCAGGCCGATGCACCGCGGTTCAATTCGGCACTGGCGCAGCTGGCCGCAACCGGGCGCAAGGAGTCTGCGCGCGTACTGGGTATGCAGCCGATCAAGCCAACCTTCAAAGCGCCGGTGGCACTGGCAGACGGCCGGACGGGTTACCCCTTGTGCGGGCTGGGTGCCGGTGATCACTCCTGGGCTTTACAGCGCCGGGTGCGCCTGATCTACCCCGACTTTGACGATGAGCAGGTGCTGGAATACCTCGACGGGCTGATAGAGCGGGGGATTGAACCGTTGAGCCTGTTGCGCGAGAGCAAGCGCCAGCGAAGGGCTCTCATGGATAGCTTGCAGGACTGGATCAATAGCACGCCGACCGACCTGGCCCTGACCGATGTAATGTACGACTACCCGGAAAACAGGTACTGGGTTGCGGGTTTGATCGAACGCAGCTGGCGCAAGAACCCGCAGCATATTCCCTGGGGCAGCTCGGATGAGGCCTACTCGCTCAATCTGGACGGTTTCAGGATCGAAAGTTTTCCTGCGCTGCCGGCAGTGGCGGATTTCAGCCATATCAGGGAGCTGAAGTTAAGCAATATGAGCTGCCGGGATATGGCCAATGGTTTTCTGGAGCATTTTTCCGGGCTTATTTCACTGGAAATGGACAATAACCGCATGGTCCATTTGCCCTCTCAACTAGAGCGCATGCCGAACCTGAAGCGATTGTCGGTGGCACACAACTTGTTGTATCTGAACCCGGGCAATCAAGCGATCCTGAACGCCTTGAGCAAGCTTGAGGTGCTTAATCTCAATGACAACCTGTTAGGGCCGCAACTGGATCTGCGTGGCCTGGCGTTTTTGCGCCGGATTTATGTGCGTCGCACCTGGATTACCGAGTGGCCTCAAGGGTTGATCTCAAGGCCGTTACTGGAAACTGCCGATCTGCGGGAAAACCGCCTCACGGAGATCCCCGAGCATGTGTATCTGGCCACCCCGAGCGTGGCCCGAAACCTGTCGCTGACCGGTAACCCCTTGTCGGCCGGCAGCCGCCTGCGCTTGGCCCGCTATGCAATGCAAGGTGGCAGCAGCATGGGTATCAACAGCGAAGAGTTGATGACTGAAGCGGCGGCTTTCGATTTTTGGACGGCAGGTATTACCACCCATGAGCTCCAGCTACGGGAGCTGCTCTGGAACACCTTGCGGGCGGACTCTGGCGCCGAAGATTTTTTTGTCGTGATCAGCCGTTTGACTGCGACGGCGGACGCCATGAGTGTGCGTCAGGATCTCAGCCGGCGGGTATGGGAAATGATCGAGGCGGCCAATGAAGATGGTGTTGTACGCAGTGCCGTGCTGGATATCGCGGCATCGCCGCGCAGTTGTACGGACAGCGTGGCCCTCACCTTCAGTGATATGGAAGTGCAAGTGGAGCTGGCGCGGATTTCGTATAAGACCACGCCTGAACAAGCAGAGTTGCTGGGCCTGTCCAGGGGGCTGTTCAGGCTCGATAAACTGTCGAAGATTGCCAATGAACGCTACCTGCAGCGCCTGCAGGCGGGAGAAACGAATGCCGATGAACTCGAGATACACCTGGCCTATCGCATAGGTCTGGCCCAATGCCTTGACTTGCCGGGTCAGCCCGGCAGCATGGCCTTCAGAAGGCTGGCGGGCGTCACTGAGCAAGACCTGGAACTGGCCAGGGCCGAGGTAGAACAGGCTGAAGAAACCATTGAATTGCGCAGGTTCATCAGCACCCAGCAGTATTGGAAGAGCTACCTGATCACACACAATCAGATGGAGTACAGCGCCTTGAGCGATCCCTATTTCGAGAATTTGAATCAGTTGTTAAGGCGTTCTCCAGACATGAGCAGCGAGCGTTACTTGCGTGAAGTCAGTAGCGTTCGCATGCAAATGGAAGCGGTTGTCGATGCCTGGTGCCTGGAGAAGACCAGTGCCCTGATGGCTGCGCAGGAGTCTGGCGTGGTAAGGATCACAGCCCTTTGACAAGCGTTCTCAGGGCGAAGCGATTGGGGTGGCAGGCCTCGGCGACAACCCTGGGAAGCGGCAGGGGTTCATCGTTGATCCAGGCCGCCAGCAACTCGCCGGACAGTGGCGCCGTGATCAGCCCGCGTGAACCGTGGCCACTGTTGACGTACAAGCCGCCCAGCCACGGGCAGGGTGTGTCAGGTACCTGGCGGGCATCCTTGCGCAAGACGGCGTAGGCACTGGCAAACTGCTCGGGGTCGGACAGCGGCCCGACAATCGGCAGGTAGTCCGGGCTGGTGCAACGGAACGCGGCCCAGCCCTTGAGGGTGTGCGGGTCGAGCTGCTCGTCACCCAGGCGCCGGGCCAGGTCCGGGGATATTTCCTGCAGCAAGTCGAGGTTGCCTTGATGCCCCTCGGGGGTGGTGTTCAGGTCTTCATTATGGAAATCGAAGCTGGCTCCCAGCGTATGTTCGCCCAGACGGCCGGGAGCGACGTAGCCCTCGGCACAGACCACGGTCTTCAGCACGGCGCTGGCTGGCGTTTCAACCAGTTGGGTGATTTGCCCGCGAATACGTTTGAGCGGCAAGCCGCTGCTGGCCGGGAAGCGCTTGACCTCGGCGGCACCCGCAAGAATCACCACCGGGGCGCTGGCCAGCACCTGTTCACCCTGACAGGCCTGCCATTGGTCATCGACATTGTGCAGTTGCAACACATCATGGTGAGTCAATACCTGCACGTTCGGGTGCAAGGCCTGGTAGCGGCATAACGCAGGGGGATGAACCCAGCCGCCTTCGGGGTAGAACAGGCCGCCGTGGGCCAGTTCGATGCCGGCCAGCGCCTGTGCCCGGGGCTGGTCGAGCAGATGCACCAGCGCGGGCGGGAACGCCGCGGCCAATTGGGCCTGGCGCCCGGCTTCCTTGGCGTTGAAACCCAACTGCAAAACGCCGCAGTCATCCCAGTCGCGCCCCCGCTGCAACTGTTCAAGCAGGCGACGGGTGTAACCGAAACCGCTGACGATCATCTGCGACAGGGTTGTGCCGTGGGCGGACAGCTTCATATACAGCACGCCCTGGGGGT
>JBILYW010000061.1:0-9962 GCA_044377555.1 Pseudomonas sp. | reverse complement strand
CCTGAAAATCGCCGTTTTTGCGGCCAATACGCACGATCTCATGGCGCGGTGACAGTTCGCGATCAATGGCTGAACCAATGGTGCCGTTAGCGCCGATCAACAGGATTTTCATGCTGTGTTCCTTCAAAGAAGAGGTGAGCGCCCAGTCTAGTGGTGGTTTTTTAGCGCGATAAGCGCGCTAATAGGCAACCTTTGGTTTTCATATGGAAACAATCCATGAGTGAAATGGATGATCTGGCGGCGTTCGCGGTGCTGATCGATGCGGGCAGTTTCACTTTGGCCGCCCAGCAATTGGGCTGCAGTAAAGGGCAACTGTCCAAGCGCATCAGTTTGCTGGAAGACCGGTTTTCGGTGGTATTGCTGCACCGCACCACCAGGCGCTTGAGCCTGACCGCAGCGGGCGCAGCGTTATTGCCCCAGGCCCAGGCATTGGTGGTGCAAGTGGAGCGGGCACGTCAGGCATTGGCTCGGTTAAAGGACGACATGGCCGGCCCGGTGCGTATGACTGTGCCCGTATCCTTGGGCGAAACGTTTTTTGATGCGCTGTTGCTGGAGTTTTCCCGAGACTACCCAGAGGTGCAGATCGAGCTTGAACTCAACAACAGCTACCGCGACATGGCACGGGAGGGGTTTGATCTGGCGATCCGTTCCCAGGTCGCCAGCCACGAGCGACTGGTGGCCAAGCCCGTGCTGAACTGGCACGAAGTCACTTGCGCCAGCCCGGCCTATCTTGAGCAACACGGTGAACCGACCACGCCGCAGCAACTGGCCGAGCATCGCTGCCTGCTCAACAGCCACTACAGTGGCCGCGAAGAATGGCAGTACCACCGCCAGCATGAACTGCACCGGGTGCGGGTCTCGGGGCCGTTTGCCAGCAACCACTACAGTTTGCTGAAAAAGGCTGCGGTGATCGGCGCCGGCATCGCCCGTTTGCCCTCGTACATGCTCAATGCCGAATTGACCGACGGGCGTTTGTGCGGGCTGCTGCGTGACTATCAGACACGCAGTAACCCGATGTATCTGGTGCATCCGTATCAGGGCGGTTTGCCCAAGCGCACGCAGGTCTTGGCAGACTACCTTGTAGGCTGGTTCCAGCGCAGTGGTGAGGCAATTAACCAGCTTTAACGAAAACCCCGGGCGATCAGATGATCAATCGACAATACGCCGGGGCCTCTGGCCATCAGGTACAACAGGATCGCTATCCAGGTGCCGTGGGTCGGGTAGGCGTCGGGGTATATGAATAGCTGAATGGTCAGTGTCATCCCCAGCAGCGCCAGCGCCGAGAAACGGGTGGCGAACCCCAGCAGGATCAGCACCGGGAAGACGTGCTCACCGAAGGCCGCTGCGTGTGCGGCCATCTCGGGTGACAGCAGCGGGACTTTGTATTCGGTACTGAACAAGTACAGCGCAGAGTCCGCCAGGTGGGGGATGCCGGGTTCAAAGGTGCCGCTTACCAGGTCGATGGCCAAACCTTCAACCTTGGTCTGGCCTGATTTCCAGAACACCGCCGCGATCGAAAACCGTGCGACAAAGGCTATCAGCGAGTGGGGGATGCGTTGCATCAGTTCGATCGCACCCTCAAGCCAGCGGTGTAGCAGGGATGGCGGCGCAGAGCGGGTGTTCATGGCGAAACCTCGCAGCAGGGGTGAAGGCCCGTGATGGCGCCATGGGCAATCAACAGCGCCAGGGCCTGGCTCAGGTCAAAATCAGGGTCGGCTTCCAGGGCATGCGCAGCGGCCAGGCCCAGGGCGTTGCCGTCTTTGATCAAGCGTACAAAAGCAGCGCAGCCCGCGCTGACCGCGAACACCTCCACTCGCAATCCGTGGCGCAGCACCAATGTGCTTTGTGGTTGGCGTGGGTCAAGCCCCTTGATCTGCCCTTGGGGCTGGTGAGTCGCCCACAAGGCCGCTATGGCGTAGGGCGAATGCATGGCTGCGACGCCGGGATGCAGCTGCAGCTGCAATTGGGCCAGGCCGTCCGGGTTGTTGAGCGCCCGGGCCAGTAATCGGGGGCTCACTGCGCGCACGTCTGCGGCGTGAAAGGCTTGCACACACAAGCGTTCGAGGCGGGCGATATCGGGCAGATAAGGCACGCTGTCGGCGGGTGCAAAACTCTTGATGAAGTCAGAAAACTGGCTGCCATAGGTGCTCATGACCGGGTTGTCGGGCGGGAATTTCGCAATGAAAATTTGCGCCATGGCCTGGAAAAAGGCTTCACCGACCAACTGTGAAACCACCGGGTAGCTGGTGGCCAGCGCGTTGATCAGGCCGCTTTGGACATTGTTGCGATATACAGAGAAGCGGCGGTCAACGTCGCCGTCATGGGAGGCAATACCCCTCGGGCAGGGTTCGAGGGGGTTGAGCAGCGCCGTGCTGAAGTCATCGTACATATTCATGCTTGCACCTGTGCGCGGAGCAGACAGTCATCAGCGAGTCGGGCTTCCTGTACCAGTTCGGCAAGTGCTGGCAGGCAGTTGTCGCGTTCGATCAGGGTGGCCATCGGACCTGTTCGATTGAGTACCTGCCGGTACAGCGCCCATACCGCCTGATCGACTGGTGCTCCGTGGTTGTCGATCAGCAGGCGTTGGCCCGGGTTGCCCGTGTCTTCAGCAAAACCTGCCAGATGAAGCTCACCAACGGCTTGTAACGGCAAGGCATCGATGTAGGCCAAGGGGTCGCGCCCGTGGTTCACGCAGGACACATAGACGTTGTTTACATCCAGCAAAAGCCCGCAGCCACTGCGGTTGATGACTTCGTGGATAAAACCGGCTTCGTCGAAGCGGGCCTCGTCGAACTCAATATAGGTTGCGGGGTTTTCCAGCAGGATCTGGCGCTGCAGCAGGTCTTGCACCTGGTCCACATGGGCGCAAACCCGCGTCAGGGTGGCGGTGTCATAGCGCAAAGGCAGCAGGTCATTAAGGAAAAACGGCCCGTGGGAGGACCACGCCAGATGTTCGGAAAACATCTGTGGCTGGTAGCGCTTGAGCAAAGTGCTCAAGCGTTTCAAGTGTTCGGTATCTAGCGGCTTTTCGCCACCAATCGACAGGCCTACGCCATGGATCGAGAGCGGGTACAGCTCGCGGATCAGGTTCAGGTAGTGGTGGAAAGGGCCACCGGCAACCATGTAGTTTTCTGCATGCACCTCAAAGAACCCGACGTCGGGCCGGGTTTCGAGTACATCCTGGAAATGCTCGGCCTTGAGCCCCAGCCCCGCACGCGGCGCAAGCTGGGGCGCACGAGGCGCGATGAGCGAAGCAAGCGGGCTGTGCATCATCAACACTCGGCTACGGGAATCAGGATTTGGCGGTGAACGCTTTGAGTTGGCCAAAACCGGTCGCAGAGGTGCTGCTGGCGGTTTTCTCGCAGGTGCCTTCAGGGACCAGTTTCCAGGCATTGGCCTGGTGGTCGGTCTTGGCGGTGCCTGCGCAGGTAGTGCCTGCACCGGCGGCGCAATCGTTGTGGCCTTTCATGGCAACCCCGAAGCACTTCTCCATATCGCCAGCAGCCTGGGCGGGCAGGGCGGCGATGCTCAGAGCAGAGCCCAAGGCAAGTGCCAGGGCGGCGGCGGACAGGGTGCGGGTAGTTTTGTTGTTCATGGTGACTCTCCAGAGACCCGGTAGCGATTGCTGCCGGCTTACCCCACTAGAGAGACGAGGTGGCGAGTTGTTACACCCCATCTGAATTATTTTCATGTGGCCGCTGAGGTGAGGAGCTCGGCGAGGCTGCGCAGCCTTCGTTCCTCGTCAGCGGCTACAGATTATGAGCCGTTAAATAAAAAACGGCCCCGAAGGGCCGTTTTGTGTCGCAGGCAGGTTTAGCCGCCCAGATATGCGTCACGCACTTTAGGATCGTTGAGCAGTTGCTCCCCGGTGCCTTGCATGACCACCCGGCCGTTTTCCAGCACGTAGGCGCGGTCAGCAATTTTCAGTGCCTGGTTGGCGTTTTGCTCCACCAGAAACACCGTTACACCTTCACTTCGCAGTTGTTCGATGATGTCGAAAATCTGCTGGATGATGATCGGTGCCAGGCCCAGTGATGGCTCGTCAAGCAACAGCAGCTTGGGCTTGCTCATCAAGGCGCGGCCAATGGCGAGCATTTGCTGCTCGCCACCGGACATGGTGCCGCCGCGTTGGTTGAAGCGTTCTTTGAGGCGCGGGAACAAGTGCAAAACCTTGTCCATTTGCTCTTCATACTCTTGCTTGCCGGTAAAGAACCCGCCCATGGCGAGGTTCTCTTCCACGGTCAGGCGAGCAAACACCCTGCGCCCTTCAGGTACAACGGCGATGCTTTTGCGCATGATCTGCGCCGAGGTCAGCCCCACCAGCTCTTCGCCCAGGTAGCGGATGCTGCCGCTGTGGGCTTGCGGCGAACCGCACAGAGTCATCATCAAGGTCGATTTGCCTGCACCGTTGGCGCCGATCAGGGTAACGATTTCGCCCTGACGGACCTCGACGTTGACACCGTGCAGGGCCTGGATCTTGCCGTAAAAGGTCGAAACGTTTTCAAATTGCAGCATTTACGCTTCCCCCAAATAGGCTTTGATCACTTCAGGGTTATCGCGGATCTGTTCCGGCGTCCCGTCAGCCAAAGGCGTGCCCTGGTTGATCACCACGATATGGTCGGAAATGCTCATGACCAGTTTCATGTCGTGCTCAATCAACAGCACGGTGGCGTTGTGTTCATTGCGCAATACGCTGATCAGCGCTTTGAGGTCTTCGGTTTCCCTGGGGTTCAGGCCGGCCGCCGGCTCGTCGAGCATAAGAATGCGCGGGCGCGTCATCATGCAGCGGGCGATTTCCAGGCGTCGCTGTTGTCCGTAGGCCAGGGTGCCCGCCGGGCGGTTGGCGAACTCGGTCAGGTGGACCTTGTCCAGCCAGTACGCGGCGTAGTCCAGGGCATCACGTTCGCTTTTGCGGAATGACGGGGTTTTGAACAGGCCTGACAGGAAGTTGGTGTTGAGGTGGCGATGCTGGGCAATCAGCAGGTTCTCAACGGCCGTCATGTCCTTGAACAGGCGTACGTTCTGGAAGGTGCGAACCACGCCTTTGCGCGCAATCTCGTGGCCCGGCAAGCCTTCAATCGACTCACCATCAAGCAGGATGCTGCCCGCAGACGGTTTGTAAAAACCGGTCAGGCAGTTGAATACGGTGGTCTTGCCGGCGCCGTTAGGGCCGATCATCGACACCACCTGTTTTTCCTTGACGGTCAGGGCCACGCCATTCACCGCCAACAAGCCGCCAAAGCGCATGCTCAGGCCGCTGACTTTCAGTAACTCGCGGCTCATTTTCGCAGCTCCAGGTGAGGACGTTGCATTGGCAGCAGGCCTTGCGGACGCCAGATCATCATCAGCACCATCAGGGCTCCGAACAGCAGCATCCGGTATTCGCTGAATTCACGCATCATTTCCGGCAGCAGGATCATGACCACGGCCGCCAGGATGACACCCAGTTGCGAGCCCATGCCGCCCAGTACCACGATGGCCAGAATGATCGCCGACTCAAGGAAGGTGAACGATTCCGGTGTCACCAGGCCCTGGCGCGCGGCAAAGAAGCTGCCGGCAAAACCTGCGAAGGTTGCACCCAGGGTAAAGGCCGACAGCTTGATCACAGTCGGGTTCAGGCCCAGGGCACGGCAGGCAATTTCGTCTTCGCGCAGCGCTTCCCAGGCACGGCCGATAGGCATGCGCAGCAGGCGGTTGATCACGAACAGCACCAGCAGCACCAGTACCAGCGCGATCAGGTACAGGAAAATGACCTTGTTGATCGAGTTGTAGGCGATGCCAAAGTATTCGTGAAAGGTTTGCATGCCTTCGGCGGCGGTCCTGTCGAAGCTTAGGCCGAACAACGTTGGTTTCGGGATATTGCTGATACCGTTTGGCCCGCCGGTGATGTCCGTCAGGTTACGCAGGAACAGGCGGATTATTTCACCGAAGCCCAGGGTCACGATGGCCAGATAGTCGCCTCGCAAGCGCAGTACCGGGAAACCGAGCAGCAGGCCGAAGGTGGCTGTCATCAGGCCAGCCAGCGGCAGGCAGACCCAGAAGCTCAGGCCGAAGTAATGCGAGAGCAGGGCGTAGGTGTAGGCACCCACGGCATAGAACCCGACATAACCCAGGTCCAGCAGGCCGGCCAGGCCGACTACGATGTTCAGGCCCAGGCCGAGCATTACGTAGATCAGGATCAGCGTGGCAATGTCTACAGCACCTCGCGAGCCGTAGAACGGCCAGACCAGTGCCACCATGACCAGACCGAGGATGATCCAGCGCTGTGTGCTGGGCAGGGTCAGGAAGTTGGTGGCCTTGGCAGGTACTTTGGGCAGGCTGGGAGAGTTTTTCCAGGCCGTGCTCAATTGCTGGTTGAAAAACACGCGCACAAACATCAGCAAGGAGCAGATCGCGATCACGCTCAGGGTAAAGGTGCTGGTGTTGTGAACTTCGATGTTGATCCCGACGATAGTCAGTTTCAGACCGAGAACCGGGTAGGCTACGGCCCAGACCAACAGGGCGCTGAAGAGCGCCGACTTAAGATTCCTAGTCATACTTTTTCAATCTCCGGACGCCCCAGGATGCCGGTCGGACGGAACAGCAGCACCAGCACCAGCAAGCCAAAAGCCACTACGTCTTTGTACTGGTCGCCAAAGATATCGGCACCAAAGGCTTCAGCCACACCGAGCACCAGGCCACCGAGCATCGCACCGGGAATGCTGCCGATCCCGCCCAATACCGCAGCGGTGAAGGCTTTAAGGCCTACCAGGAAACCCGCGTTAGGGTTGATCACGCCGTATTGCACACTGATCAGCACCGCCGCAACGGCTGCCAGGGCAGCACCGATCACGAAGGTCAGCGCAATGACGTTGTTGGTATTGATGCCCAGCAGGTTGGCCATCTTCATGTCTTCGGCGCAGGCGCGGCAGGCGCGGCCCATGCGTGAGCGAGAGATGAACAGGGTCAGACCAAGCATTGCGAGGAAGGTGACGACGAAGACCACAATCTGCATGTAGGAGACGATAACTTCGCTGGCGCCTCCTGGGCCAAAGGTGAAACCGCCGGGGATCAGGTTGGGGATCGATTTGTCTTTTGAGTCTTGTGCCAGTAGCACGGTGTTTTGCAGGAAGATCGACATGCCGATGGCAGAAATCAGAGGGATCAGCCGGTTACTGCCACGCAGCGGACGGTAGGCAACCCGTTCAATGCTGTAGCCGTAAGCGCTGGTGACCACGATGCTGGCGAGAAACGCGGCAGTCAGCAGCAGTGGCACGCTGTCCAGACCCATCATGGTCAGGCCGGCAATGGCGATAAACGCAATATAGGAACCAATCATGTACACCTCGCCGTGGGCGAAGTTGATCATTCCAATAATGCCGTAAACCATCGTGTAGCCGATGGCGATCAAGGCATAGGTGCTGCCAACGTTGAGGCCGTTAACCAGCATTTGGAAGAAGTGATAGATGTCAGGCATTACAAAGCTCCTAAAAACCTGAGACGCATTTCACTGGTGGAGTCATTTTCCGGCCCGGGCTGTATGGGTTTTCACCCACTTTGAGCACAGGTCTTCTGCCAGCGAACCGCTGGTGACGGTTTTAAAGATTTTCAGGTGGGCCGACTTTCGGATCACGAAAGTGCGGCTCATTATCCGTACGACAAAGGCCCGTAAAACAAAACCCACCGCTAGCGCAGTGGGCTTTGAATGTCAGGCCGCAAGCTGGCTCTTACTGAGGGCTTACTTCGGTTTTAGGCTTGCCGAAGTGCCATTCGTAGACCACGAATTTGAAATCTTCGACGTCACCCTTGGCGTCAAACTTCAGGTTGCCGGTTGGCGTTTTGTAAGTGCCTTTGTGGATAGCTTCAGCGACTTTGGTCGGGTCTTCGCTTTTGGCTTGCTCGATACCACCGGCAATTACTTCAACCGCGGCGTATGCCGGGAACACGAATGGGCCGGTAGGGTCCTGCTTTTTGGCAGCAAAGGCTTCAACCAGTGCCTTGTTGGCAGGGTCGGCGTCGAACGCTTTTGGCAGGGTAACCAGCAGGCCTTCGGAAGCACCTTGGGCGATTTGCGAGATGGACTCGTTGCCCACACCTTCAGGACCCATGAACTTGGCGTTCAGGCCTTTCTCTTTGGCTTGGCGCAGGATCAGGCCCAGCTCCGGGTGGTAGCCGCCGTAGTAGACGAAGTCGACGTTGGCTTGCTTGAGTTTGGCAATAACAGAGGAATAGTCTTTTTCGCCAGCGTTGACGCCTTCAAAGACTGCGACTTTGACGCCTTTGTCTTCCAGGGTCTTTTTAACGGCGGTGGCGATGCCTTCACCGTATTGCTGTTTGTCGTGCAATACCGCAACGATTTTCGGTTTTACGTGATCCGCGATGTAGTTACCGGCTGCAGGGCCCTGGGCGCTGTCCAGACCGATGGTGCGGAAGATCATTTTGTAACCGCGGGCGGTGATTTCCGGGCCGGTGGCGGCCGGGGTAATCATGATGATGCCTTCGTCTTCGTAGATGTCCGAAGCAGGCTGAGTGGAGCTTGAGCACAGGTGACCGACTACAAATTTAATACCGTCATTGACCACTTTGTTGGCAACGGCCACCGCTTGTTTCGGGTCGCAGGCGTCATCGTAGTCAACCGCTTCAAGCTTTTTGCCATCAACGCCGCCCTTGGCGTTGATTTGTTCGATGGCCATTTTTGCACCAGCAAACTGCATGTCGCCGTACTGAGTCAGAGGCCCGGTTTTTGGACCTGCGATACCGATCTTGATGGTGTCTGCGGCAAATGAATGGCTGGCGAACCCGGCCAAAACCATAGCGGCAAACAGTTTAGTAATCTGCTTCGTAGCCATCTTTATTGGTGCTCCACTCTTCTGTTGTAATTTTTATAGTCCTGGAAGCCAAGGCAGCCGGACCGGGTCTTCTCAACTAGCGAAATTCCCGGTCAATCCCCCCTGCAACTGTACCGGTACAGTGTAGAGCGCCGCTTCAACGCTTGAACAGCGTACTGGCGAGGGAAAAAACAGGAAATGTCGCTTAAACGAAAGAAAGAGACAGAATCGCGGCGGATAAGGCTGATGATAGTTATCAGAATGTTGCCGAATCAACGTGCCTGTCCTTGGACTTTCCCTCTTTCCTCGTTTCTGTACCTGAAAATCCGGGTTTTTCTACCGGGTGGGTGGCGTTATCATTGCGCCGATTTTTTTACCCGGTGAAACCCATGAATCAAGAACCTAGCACCCTCTATGCCAAGCTGCTTGGCGAGACCTCAACTATCGAATGGAAAGCCTTGCAGCCCTTCTTCGCCAAAGGCGATCTGCTATGGGTTGAACCCGGGCTGGACTTGATTGAGGCGGCGCAGGCCGTGACTCAGGATGATGCAGAGAAAGTCGCGGCCTGGATGGCCTCCGGGTTACTTGGCAAGATGACTGAAGCGCAGGCGCTAGACGTTCTTGAACGTGACCCGCAGCTATGGGCAGTGGTGGTTTCGCCGTGGGTAATGGTCCAGGAAAGGGCGCAAAAATAACCCCTTGCACCAAACAGGCGCATTTTATTGCACTGCTGTGAAGAGCCCGGAGTGTGTAGGCCAGTAACCCGGTTTCAGGTAGTGGCAATTTGCCGTAGAGAAACGCCACAGTTGCTACTGTGGCGTTTTTTTGTGTCTGGAGAACAGATGCGGCTTACTGGCTGACGGGAATGAAGGTGGCGTAATCCGCTACGGGGACAGGGCTTTTGTTGAGCTGTTCGAGAGTTTCTTGCAGTGCCTCAAAGTTCACGGGGCGGCTGAGTAGATAGCCCTGGATAAAATCGCACCCGTACTGGTTGAGGAACTCGAATTGCTGGGTAGTTTCGACACCCTCGGTGACCACTTGCAGGTGCAGGGTGTGGGCCATGACGATAATGGCCTGGACGATTTCCATGTCCTGACTTGAGGTCGGGATGTCCTGGATGAACGAGCGGTCAATTTTTAAGGTGTTGAGCGGCAG
>JBILYW010000517.1:0-3254 GCA_044377555.1 Pseudomonas sp. | reverse complement strand
TTTGGGTGTTTTTTCGGGTTCGGCCCGGGCCTTGTTCTGCTCCAGCAATTGCTCGATCAGGGCCTTGTTGTGCGCAGCGGCCTGCAGGTCGGGTTGCAGTTCGATCGCCTGTTCATAGGCATCGATGGCGGCTTCCAGCTCACCGCTCATGGCCAGCGCATTGCCGCGATTATAGTGCGCACCGGCGCTGTTGACCTCGGCAAAGCGCTGGGCCGCGCCGGCATAGTCACCAGCCTCATACAGTGCCAGGCCTTTCCACATCGGGTCGCTGAAGCGCTCGACGGCTTGCAGCGGTTTTTTTTGCTCCAGCAGGCGCTGGCCCTGTTGATCGGGGCGCAGCCACAGGTCGGTGAAGCTCATGGCGTAGCCGGGTTGGGGGGCGAGCAGGAACAGCAAGGGCAGGCAAAACAGCCAGCCGCGCCGACCGGCACAGGCCACCAGCAGCAGAAGGGGCAGCAGCAGCCAATAGCCCTGGTCGGCCCAGGTGTCCAGGCGCAGGGTTTCACCGTTGTCGCGCAGGTTTCGGGGGCCATCGAGCAGGCCCAGGCCGCGCAGGTCGTTGTCATCCATACGGGCCTGGCGATAGCGGCCGTCCACGTCCAGGGCAAATGCCCGCAGGCTCGGGCTGTCGAGGCGCGGCAGCAGGATGGCGCCCTGGTCGTCCTTGAGGAATTGCCCGTTTTCGTCCACCACCGGGGCGCCTTCGCGACTGCCGATACCCAGTATCAGCAACTGCGGGGAGCGGCCGTCCAGCGTCTGGCGGATGCCGTCCCGCTCCTGTTCGCTGAGGGCCGAGGTGATGAGCAGCAAGCGGCCCGGGCCCAGTTCGCCCTGATCCAGCAGTTTGAGGGCCCTGGCAACCGCCAGGTCGGCGCGATGCCCGGGTTGGGGCATGATGGACGGCTTGAGGGCTTCAAGCAGGTTGCGACTGGTGGCAAAGTCATCGGACAGCGGCACCAGGGTGTGGGCGCTGCCGGCGTAGACGATCACGGCGGTCTGAGCGTCCATGCGGTTTTGCAGCAGGTCGTAGATTTTGCGCCGCGCCTGCTCCAGGCGGTTGGGGGAGCTGTCGGTGGCGAGCATCTCGGGGGTCAGTTCGAGCATGATCACCAGCGGGTCGGCAGGTTTTTGCGTGGACTGTTCGACCCTTTGCCAGCTGGGCCCGAGCAAAGCCAGCAGGGCCAGCAGCCAGCCGAGGCCGAGGGCGATCCACGGCAACTTGCTGTTGCGGCCATTGCCGCCGCTGAGCAGGACGCGATGAAAGGCGACCGGCAGGATCATCTGCCAGCGGCCTGCGCGTTTTTCCCGGTGCCAGCGCTTCCACAGCAGCCAGCCGAGCAGCGGCAGAACCAGCAGCCATTCGGGGCGCAACCAGTGCGGCCAGAGCGCGCTCATCGGCGCCTCCGCAGGCGCAGGCGCTTGAGGCGCGCGCGCCAGTCAGGATGTTGCTGCAGAAAACGCTCCTTGCTCAGCCAGCGTTGCACGGGGCTGTTGGGCCACAGTTCACGGATTACCAGCAGCACGCTCAGCAGCAGGGCCGCTGCCAGTGGCCAGCTGTAGAGCGACTGCGCCGGGCGGGCCTGGGTGGGTTGCTGGGCCACAGGCTCCAGTTGGTCGAGGGTGTCCTTGATGGTCGCCAGTTCGCCGCCATCGCGGGCGCGGAAGTATTGGCCGCCGGTGATTTTGGCGATCTCTTCGAGCGCCGGCTCATCGAGGTCGACCCCCGGGTTGATGGTGAACATGCCCTTGCTGCTGCTTTCTTGCGGGTCGGCGCCAATGCCGATCGGGTAGATTTTTACCCCTTCCTCGGCGGCCAGGCGTGCGGCTGTCATCGGGTCAATCTGGCCGCCGTTGTTGGCACCGTCGGTGATCAGGATCAGCACCCGGCTCTGTGCCGGGCGCTGGCGCAAGCGCTTGAGGGCCAGGCCAATGGCGTCGCCGATGGCGGTGTTTTTACCGGCGATGCCGATGCGTGCTTCGTCGAGCCAGGTATGGACGGTGTGACGGTCGAAGGTCAGGGGTGCTTGCAGGTAAGCCTGGCTGCCGAACAGGATCAGCCCCACGCGGTCGCCTTCACGGTTTTCCAGGAAGTCCCCCAGCAGGCTTTTGACCAGGTCAAGGCGGGTGACGTCTTCGCCTTGCCATTGCATATCGGGGTAGTCCATCGACCCCGAGACATCCACCGCCACCAGCAGGTCCCGGCCGCTGGCGGCGATGGGCAGCGGCTCGCCCAGCCATTGCGGGCGGGCGGCAGCCGTCAGCAGCAACAGCCACAGCAGCACGTAGGGGGTTTGCTGACGCCAGGAGGGCAGCGTGGCGCGTGCCTTGCGCCGGGACAGTTCTTCGAGGTCGCTCAAAAAGCTGACTTGCAGCGCGGCCTCGCCGCTGTCGGCGGCAGGCAGCAGGCGGCGCATCAGCCAGGGCAGAGGCAGCAGGGCGAAGAGCCACGGCCAGGCAAATTCAAACATGTTTGCGAATCCAGGTTTCAACCGCCTGATTGAGCCCGGCGATGGCTTTGTCATCAAGCTTGCATTCGGGCTTGTAGGCGCCCTCGACCAGCACCATCCAGCGTGTCAGGCCGGCAGCCGGGCAGCGGTTATCGAGGAACGCCAGCCATTTGCGGCCATTGAGGGTATGGCTTTGGCTGTAGGGGTAGTGGTTGCGGCACAGGCGCTTGAGCAGACCGTTGAGTTGCTGCAGCCAGGCACCGGCGGGTGCTCCGTCATAGGGTTTGGGAAAGCGTGCCAGTTCTTCCAGGGCCGCCAGCCGGACCGGGTCCAGGGGTTGCTCTGCCCGGCGCGGCAGGCGCTTGGCGGGCAGATAGCGGCGCAGCCACCATAACCCCCAACCCAGCAGGGCAAGCACAATCAGCAGCAACCACCAGCCGGGCGCAGGCGGCCAAAGACCAATCGGCGCTGGCGGGATCAGGGGTTGCAGCTGTTCAAGTTCTTTCATAGGGCTTTGCCGGGCCGTTTGGCGTTCAGGTATTCACGCAGTTGTTCGACCATTTCACTTTGGGTGCTGAGCGGCATCAGCATGACCCGCAGTTTTTGCGCCAGCAGTTCCCAGCGGGCGATGCGGGCCTCGGCCTGGGCACGGTAGGCCTGGCGCAGATCGTAATTGAGGGTGTCGAGCTCAAGCTGGGCACCGCGTTCGGCAAAGCGCAATAACCCGGCAGCCGGCAGGGCGTGGTCCAGCGGGTCGGACAGCGGCAGCAGCATCAGGTCGCAATGGCGCGCCAGCAGGCTCAGCTG
>JBILYW010000060.1:0-9973 GCA_044377555.1 Pseudomonas sp. | reverse complement strand
CGACAATTGGAGCAGGCGGATGGCCTGTTGCAGCTGAGGTGTCATTGTCAGCTGCTGGCCCATTCTCAGGACTAGCGATGGTTTCATGGCAGGGGCTTAACACCTTATTCGCCGGCGCGCATGGCGCCATCCACTACAGGGGCGCGTGCGCGCCAAACATAAGCAAATTATATGCCTGAAACCGGTGCGTTTGCCTAGGGGTGTTCTGAATTAGTTTGTTTGCTGCGAAATCAATTCAGGGCGCCCGATCGGGCGCCCGGGTAAAACAAGCATGCGGGCTTTGTGCGGGTAATGGCACTTTGGCAGTGCAGGGGTGCGCCTGGCCTTACAGGCGGAACTCGTGGCCCAGATACACTTCTCTCACCAACTTGTTGGCCAGAATCGTTTCAGCATCGCCTTCAGCGATCAATTGACCGTCGTTAACGATATAAGCGGTTTCGCAGATATCGAGGGTTTCACGAACGTTGTGATCGGTGATCAGTACGCCAATGCCTTTGGCTTTGAGGTGGTAGATGATTTGCTTGATGTCGCCGACCGAGATCGGGTCAACGCCGGCAAAGGGTTCATCGAGCAGGATGAACTTGGGCGCGGTGGCCAGTGCGCGGGCGATTTCTACCCGGCGACGTTCGCCACCGGACAGGCTCATGCCCAGGTTGTCGCGGATGTGGTTGATGTGGAACTCCTGCAACAGGCTTTCCAGCTCTTTGCGCCGACCTGCCTTGTCGAGCTCCTTGCGCGTTTCAAGGATCGCCATGATGTTGTCGGCGACCGACAGCTTGCGAAAGATCGAGGCTTCCTGGGGCAGGTAGCCAATACCGGCGCGTGCACGGCCGTGCATCGGCTCGTGGCTGACATCCAGGTCATCGATCAGTACGCGACCCTGATCGGCATGTACCAGGCCCACAATCATATAGAAGCACGTGGTTTTGCCCGCGCCGTTGGGGCCGAGCAAACCCACGATTTGCCCGCTGTCGATCGACAGGCTGACATCACGAACTACCTGACGGCTCTTGTAGCTTTTGGCCAGATGCTGGGCTTTCAGAGTTGCCATTACTGGGCCTTCTGCGGGTCGGTTTTCTTCTTGGGCTGGATCACCATGTCGATGCGCGGGCGAGGTGCAGTGACCTGGCTACCATTGGCGCGACCGGCGTTGGCGACTTGTTTCACCGTGTCGTAGACGATTTTCTCGCCTTCGGTGGTGTTGCCGTCGTTGATGACTTTAGCCTTGTCGATCAGCACGATGCGATTTTGCGGCGCATGGTACTGAATGGTGACTGCATAAGCCTGAACCGGTTTCGGGTCAGTGGCCTTTTGCAATTGCTCGAAGTAAGCCAGGTTGCCGACGGAAGTCACCACGTCGATTTCGCCCGCGGGATTGCGCGTAATGGTCACGGTGTTGCCGGTGATTTTCATCGAGCCCTGGGTGATGATCACATCGCCCTTGTAGGTGGCAACGCCTTGCTTGTCATCCAGCTGCGCTTCGTTGGCCTGGATGCGGATAGGCTGTTCGTTGTCGTTCGGCAGAGCCCAGGCGCTCACGCTTCCCAGTGCTGCGCTCAAACCGAGCAATAAAGGGAGGGTTTTAACGAGACTCATACTGTCCTCTTACGTTGGACAGCAGGTCCATCCTGCCGTCTTTCAAATATGCTTTCATTCCCTTGCCAGTAGTTACGCCGCCAGCGCCGTCGATTCTAACGTCTCGCTCGGTCTGCGCATATTGCTTCTGCGGGAATACAGTCATGCGGGTACTGGTGATAATCGTCGTGCGGTTCTTTTCGTCGGTGCGGGCTACACGCACCGAATCGATCAGCTCAACCTCGGTACCGTCCGGGTTGACTTCACCGCGCTCGCTCTGGACGTGCCAGGGGAATGCGGTGCCCCGGTACATCTGCAGGTCCGGGCGAGTCAACAGAGTGACCTCGGATGCCTTTAAATGTTCCAGCTTGTCAGAGGTCATTTCGTACTGCAGCTTGCCGTCCGGCAAGAACTGCAGGCTGCGTGCGTTGGTGGCGTAATAGTCGATAGCGTTTTCATCGACAGCCGCAGACGGGGTGTCGAGAAAGCGTTCCGGCCTGATATTCCAATAGCCAACCGCTGCAAACAGCGAGGCTATGATCGCGAACAACAGAATGTGGCGAATCTTTTTGCTCAGCATACAAAGCTCTATAGGTAGGCGGCGTGAGCTGCGTCCAGGCTGCCTTGGGCACGCAGGATCAACTCGCAGAATTCGCGGGCGGCGCCTTCGCCACCGCGTGCCTGTGTAACGCCGTGGGCGTGTTGGCGCACAAAGCTTGCGGCATTGGCCACGGCCATGCCCAGGCCGACTCGACGGATAACCGGCAAGTCAGGCAGATCGTCCCCCAGGTAGGCAACCTGTTCATAGCTTAGGTTGAGTTGGCCAAGAAGCTCGTCCAATACGACCAATTTATCTTCCCGACCCTGATACAGGTACGGAATGCCGAGGTTTTGTGCGCGGCGTTCGACCACCGGGGTTTTACGGCCGCTGATGATTGCAGTTTGCACCCCCGCGGCCATCAGCATCTTGATGCCTTGACCGTCGAGGGTGTTGAAGGTCTTGAACTCGCTGCCATCTTCGAGGAAGTACAGGCGGCCGTCGGTCAGCACGCCGTCAACATCAAAAATGGCAAGCTTGATGTCTTTGCCGCGCTTGAGCAGGTCCTGGGTCATTACATCACTCCTGCGCGTAGCAAGTCGTGCATGTTCAAGGCACCGACGGGGCGGTCTTCCTTGTCGACAACAACCAGCGCGCTGATTTTGTGGTCTTCCATAATTTTCAGGGCTTCGGCTGCCAGCATGTCGGCCCGGGCAGTTTTGCCGTGGGGGGTCATGACGGCATCAATGCTCGCGTTGCGGATATCGATCTCGCGGTCCAGGGTGCGGCGCAGGTCGCCGTCGGTGAAGATTCCGGCCAGACGGCCGTCCTGCTCAACGACAACGGTCATGCCCAGGCCCTTGCGGGTCATTTCCATCAGCGCTTCCTTGAGCAGGGTGCCGCGTACCACTTGCGGCAGTTCGTCGCCGGAGTGCATGACGTTTTCGACTTTCAGCAGCAGGCGACGACCCAGCGCGCCACCGGGGTGCGAGAAGGCAAAGTCTTCGGCCGTAAAGCCGCGCGCTTCGAGCAGTGCAATGGCCAGGGCATCGCCCAGTACCAGCGTTGCGGTGGTCGAGGAGGTCGGGGCCAGGTTCAGCGGACAGGCTTCCTGAGCCACCCGGGCGTCAAGGCTGACGTCGGCGGCTTTAGCCAGGGGGGACTCGGGGTTGCCGGTCATGCTGATCAGCTTGATGCCCAGGCGCTTGATCAGGGGCAGCAACGTGACGATCTCAGCGGTAGAGCCTGAGTTGGACAGCGCGAGGATGATGTCGTCGCGGGTGATCATGCCCATGTCGCCGTGGCTGGCTTCTGCCGGGTGGACGAAAAAAGCCGTGGTGCCGGTGCTGGCCAGGGTGGCGGCAATTTTGTTGCCGATATGCCCTGACTTGCCCATGCCGACCACGACTACCCGGCCTTTACTTGCCAGAATCATCTCGCAAGCGCGTACGAAATCTGCGTCGATATGGGCCAGCAAACCTTCTACGGCTTCCAGTTCGAGGCGAATGGTGCGTTGGGCAGATTGAATCAGGTCGCTGGATTGGCTCATGTTTGAAGTCGGGTAGCCTGAGAAAAGGCAAGGATTATAGCGGTTATGCGCGCTTCCCTCACGTTTGATCGCTGAGCTTTATTGTTCATGTAGGTAAAGAGTGGCACGTTTGTGTGAAAAACCGATTTATTTCACTGTATTGAGGCTGAACCGGCACTCCTTCGGTCTTGGGCGGTCACTATGTGCAGTGGTATAGTTCGCCGCCAGTTCGGCCCGCCAGGGAACGCGTGCTTCTTAATCAAGAGGTTTGGTGTCCGGGTGAGAGGCAGAGGCTGCATCGCAAGGAGTTTAGATGAGCGCCGATAACGCCTACGCGGTCGAGCTGAAGGGAGTGTCCTTCAAGCGCGGTACGCGCAGCATCTTCAATAATGTCGATATTCGTATCCCTCGTGGCAAAGTCACGGGGATCATGGGCCCGTCGGGCTGCGGCAAAACCACACTATTGCGCCTGATGGGCATGCAACTGCGTCCCAGCAGCGGCGAAGTGTGGGTCAACGATCAAAACCTGCCGACCCTGTCGCGCAGTGATCTGTTTGATGCCCGCAAGCACATGGGAGTGCTGTTTCAAAGCGGCGCCCTGTTTACCGATCTGGACGTTTTCGAGAACGTTGCCTTCCCGCTGCGGGTGCATACCGAGCTGCCGGAAGAAATGATTCGGGACATTGTGCTGCTGAAATTGCAGGCAGTGGGTTTGCGCGGGGCTATCGATTTGATGCCCGACGAACTGTCCGGTGGCATGAAGCGCCGGGTGGCGCTGGCGCGGGCGATTGCCCTTGATCCGCAGATTCTGATGTATGACGAGCCCTTCGTGGGGCAGGACCCCATCGCTATGGGGGTGTTGGTGCGGCTGATCCGCCTGCTCAACGACGCGTTGGGCATCACCAGCATTGTGGTTTCTCACGACCTGGCTGAAACAGCGAGTATCTCTGACTATCTGTATGTAGTCGGTGATGGTCAGGTGCTGGGGCAGGGCACGCCGGAAGAGTTGATGAATGCCGATAATCCGCGCATTCGTCAGTTCATGACCGGTGACCCGGATGGCCCGGTTCCGTTCCACTTTCCGGCGTCGGACTACCGAACCGATCTACTGGGGAAGCGCTGATGCGCAAGCGTTCATTAATGGACCGTATCGGCCTGTTTGGCCGAGCCGGGATCGACATCGTCGCGGTACTGGGGCGTTCGTCGATTTTCCTGTTTCATGCACTGCTGGGGCGTGGCGGCATTGGTGGAGGGTTCGGGTTGCTGATCAAGCAACTGCACTCCATTGGCGTGATGTCGCTGGTGATCATTGTCGTGTCAGGCATCTTCATCGGCATGGTGCTGGCGCTTCAGGGCTTCAGCATTCTGTCCAGCTACGGCTCCGAGCAGGCGGTAGGGCAGATGGTTGCCCTGACGCTGTTGCGCGAGTTGGGGCCGGTGGTCACTGCGTTGCTGTTTGCCGGTCGTGCCGGGTCTGCATTGACCGCTGAAATCGGCAACATGAAATCCACCGAGCAACTGTCGAGCCTTGAAATGATCGGGGTCGACCCGCTCAAATACATCATCGCGCCACGGTTGTGGGCCGGGTTTATTTCCCTGCCGGTGCTGGCGATGATTTTCAGTGTGGTCGGCATCTGGGGCGGTTCGTGGGTTGCTGTGGACTGGCTGGGTGTCTATGACGGCTCGTACTGGGCCAATATGCAAAACAGCGTAACCTTCAGTGGTGACGTAATTAACGGGATCATCAAAAGCATCGTATTTGCCTTTGTAGTGACCTGGATTGCCGTGTTTCAAGGTTATGACTGTGAGCCCACTTCAGAGGGGATCAGCCGTGCCACTACCAAGACCGTGGTGTATGCCTCACTGGCAGTCCTCGGGCTGGACTTTATTTTGACTGCCTTGATGTTTGGAGATTTCTGATGCAAAACCGCACCATGGAAATCGGTGTCGGCCTGTTCCTGCTGGCTGGCATCCTGGCTTTGCTCCTGCTTGCCCTGCGAGTCAGCGGGCTGTCCCCGACCGCCAGTACCGATACGTACAAGCTATACGCCAATTTTGACAATATTGCCGGCCTCACCGTGCGCGCCAAAGTCACCATGGCTGGCGTGACCATCGGCAAGGTGACGGCGATTGACCTGGACCGTGACAATTACATGGCCCGTGTCACATTGCAGCTCGAAAAGGCGGTGGATAACCTGCCGTCCGATTCGACAGCGTCTATCCTCACTGCGGGGCTGCTGGGCGAGAAATACATCGGTCTGAGCGTGGGCGGCGAAGACACAGTGCTCAAGGACGGCGGTACCATTCACGACACTCAGTCGTCGTTGGTTCTTGAAGACCTGATCGGCAAATTCCTGCTCAATACCGTTAGCAAAGAAGCCAAATAAGGAGCTTTAAGATGATTTCTCTCTTGCGCCGTGGCCTGCTGGTAATTCTGGCTGCAACTCTTCCGCTGGCAGCGAATGCTGCACCGGGGCAGTCTGCCCATGACATCGTTTCAGATACAACGACCCGGTTGCTGGCCGACCTGGCTGCCAACAAAGAACAGTACAAGCAAAGCCCGAGCAAGTTCTACGATGCCTTGAACGAGATCGTTGGCCCGGCGGTGGATGTCGACGGCATCTCCAAAAGCATCATGACCGTCAAGTACTCGCGCAACGCCACTCCTGCGCAGATGCAGCGTTTTCAAGAGAACTTCAAGCGCAGCCTGATGCAGTTCTATGGCAATGCCTTGCTTGAGTTCAACAACAAGGGCATCACCGTTTCGCCTGCCAAGGATGAAAGCGGCGATCGCACCAGCGTCGACATGACCGTAAAAGGCGATAGCGGTGCCATTTATCCTTTGTCCTATACCCTTAACAAGGTTAACGGCGAGTGGAAAGTGCGCAACGTGATCATCAATGGCATCAATATCGGCAAACTGTTCCGTGACCAGTTCGCCGACGCCATGCAGCGCAACGGCAACAACCTGGACAAAACCATCGATAACTGGGCTGGCGAAGTGGCCAAGGCCAAGCAGACCACCGATGCGGCTTCGCCCAAGGCTGCAGGCCAATGAGTGAAGCGGCCGTAACCCTGGCCGGCGAAAGCGAG
The DNA here is from genome assembly GCA_044377555.1 of Pseudomonas sp. Classification (GTDB taxonomy): domain Bacteria; phylum Pseudomonadota; class Gammaproteobacteria; order Pseudomonadales; family Pseudomonadaceae; genus Aquipseudomonas. The sequence goes on along the minus strand of JBILYW010000060.1, from coordinate 3,239 downwards.
CTGCACCTCAGTGGCGTGCTCGATTATCAGACTGGCCCTCGTTTGCGCGCCCAAGGCCAGGCTCTGATCAAGAAAGCCCTGGCCAAGGAGCTGGTTGTAGATTGCTCGGCTGTCACCAAATCCAGCAGCGTCGGTTTGTCGCTGCTGTTGTGCTATATCCGTGATGCGCAAGCCCTTAACAAGCCATTGAGCATTCGTGCCATGCCCGAAGACATGCGTGAAATCGCCCAGGTTTCGGGTCTGACCGAGCTGCTGGCACATTATTAACTGCCACCTATAGAAAAGCCCCCCCGTCAGAGTCCTGTTATCCGGGGTTCGCAGGCGCGGGGCTTTTTTGTATGATGGCCGACCCGCGCGCGTTAGGCGCCGATTGAGGTTGAGCATGCAGGCCGTAGAAGTGAAGAGCTTTCTTGAGGGAAAGCTGCCTGGTACCCAGGTAGAAGTTGAGGGCGAAGGCTGCAACTTTCAGCTGAACGTGATTAGTGACGAACTGGTGGCCCTGAGCCCGGTAAAACGTCAACAAAGCATCTATGCCCATTTGAACCCGTGGATTGCTGATGGCAGCATTCATGCGGTCACTATGAAATTCTTCAGCAGCGCGGCCTGGGCCGAGCGCACCTGAGCCCCCTGAGCCCATTGGCGTCGAGATTGTTATGGATAAATTGATTATTACCGGCGGTGTTCGTCTAGATGGCGAAATCCGCATTTCCGGGGCGAAGAACTCCGCCCTGCCGATTCTGGCAGCGACCTTGCTGTGCAATGGCCCGGTCACTGTGGCCAACCTGCCGCACTTGCATGACATCACCACCATGATCGAGCTGTTCGGTCGCATGGGCATTGAGCCGGTGATCGATGAAAAGCTCAGCGTCGAAATCAACCCGAACACCATCAAGACCTTGGTTGCGCCGTACGAACTGGTGAAAACCATGCGTGCGTCGATCCTGGTTCTGGGCCCGATGGTTGCGCGCTTCGGTTATGCCGAAGTTGCCTTGCCAGGCGGTTGCGCCATTGGTTCGCGTCCGGTTGACCTGCACATCCGCGGCCTTGAAGCCATGGGCGCAGTGATTGACGTTGAAGGTGGCTACATCAAGGCCAAGGCGCCTGAAGGCGGCCTGCACGGTGCCAACTTCTTCTTCGATACCGTCAGCGTGACCGGTACTGAAAACATCATGATGGCCGCAGCTCTGGCCAATGGCCGCAGCGTGTTGCAGAACTCTGCACGCGAGCCTGAAGTCGTCGACCTGGCCAACTTCCTGAACGCCATGGGCGCCAAGGTCAGCGGTGCCGGTACAGACACCATCATCATTGATGGCGTCAAAGAGCTGCACCCTGCTACCTACCGCGTAATGCCGGACCGTATCGAAACCGGTACTTATCTGGTAGCCGCGGCTGTGACCGGTGGCCGTGTGAAGGTCAAGGACACTGATCCGACCATCCTTGAAGCCGTACTTGAGAAACTCAAGGAAGCAGGCGCCGAAATCACCACAGGTGAAGACTGGATCGAGCTGAACATGCACGGCAAGCGCCCTAAAGCGGTGAACGTGCGTACGGCTCCGTACCCGGCGTTCCCGACCGACATGCAGGCGCAGTTCATCTCCCTCAACGCCATTGCCGAAGGCACGGGCGCTGTGATCGAGACCATCTTCGAAAACCGTTTCATGCACGTGTACGAACTGCACCGCATGGGCGCCAAGATCCAGGTCGAAGGCAACACTGCCATCGTGACCGGTACTGAAACGCTCAAGGGCGCGCCAGTCATGGCTACCGACCTGCGTGCTTCGGCCAGCCTGGTGATTTCGGCTCTGGTTGCTGAAGGCGACACCCTGATCGACCGCATCTACCACATAGACCGTGGTTACGAGTGCATCGAAGAAAAACTGCAAATGCTGGGCGCCAAAATCCGCCGCGTTCCGGGCTAGTTTTTGCTGTCTGGCCTCATGGGCACAGGGATCGTGTCCAGCCGCCAGGTGACGTAACGGCTTGCAAGCGTTACCTTACCTGGCCTCGAATCGTTCAAGTCGAGCCTGATATCAGGCTCGATGCTTGCCCGGCGCCGATTGCGTCCGGGCATAAGTACCCTGATAAGGACTTACGTTTCCCATGCTGACCATTGCACTGTCCAAGGGCCGTATCCTTGACGACACCCTGCCGCTTCTGGCTGAAGCAGGCATTGTGCCGACCGAGAATCCGGACAAAAGCCGCAAGCTGATTATTCCGACTTCCCAGCCCGATGTACGCCTGCTGATCGTACGCGCCACCGACGTGCCGACGTATGTTGAACATGGCGCGGCCGATCTCGGCGTGGCTGGCAAAGACGTGCTGATGGAATACGGTGGCCAGGGCCTTTACGAGCCGCTGGACCTTCGCATTGCCCAGTGCAAGCTGATGACTGCCGGCGCTATCGGTGCCGTTGAGCCCAAAGGCCGCCTGCGCGTTGCGACCAAGTTCGTCAATGTCGCCAAGCGTTACTACGCCGAGCAAGGCCGTCAGGTCGATATCATCAAGCTGTATGGTTCGATGGAACTGGCTCCGTTGATCGGCCTGGCCGACAAGATCATCGACGTGGTCGATACCGGCAACACCTTGCGTGCCAATGGCCTGGAACCCCAGGATTTCATTGCCGCCATCAGCTCCCGTCTGGTGGTCAACAAGGCTTCAATGAAAATGCAGCACGCCCGTATTCAAGCCCTGATCGATACCCTGCGCAAGGCAGTGGAATCGCGACACCGCGGCTGACTCACCTGCGCGGCCGGGGCCTGCCCCCTGAAGCCGCGCCCATCTATCCGTGCAATAGCCAGAAATCTCAGGTACCCGCGCGGATGGCTTGGTAGTCTTGAGGTGCCTGAGATCTGCAACATCAAAAATTCCAAGCATTCGCCCATTACCGAGGCCCTCGCTATGACCGCTCCCACTGCAATTCGCCGACTCAACGCTGCTGACCCGGACTTCGCGCAGCATCTGGATCATCTGCTGAGCTGGGAAAGTGTGTCTGATGACTCGGTCAACCAGCGCGTGCTCGACATCATCAAGGCGGTGCGTGAACGCGGCGATGCGGCTTTGGTTGAGTTCACCCAGCGCTTTGACGGGCTGAAAGTGGCGTCGATGGCTGATCTGATCCTGCCCCGTGAGCGCCTGGAGCTGGCCCTGACCCGCATCACCGTGCCGCAGCGCGAAGCGCTGGAAAAAGCCGCGCAGCGTGTACGCAGCTACCACGAAAAACAGAAGCAGGATTCCTGGAG
>JBILYW010000515.1:0-3263 GCA_044377555.1 Pseudomonas sp. | reverse complement strand
TTTGGGGTCCAGAGGATCTAGCAATAAGGTGTCATCGCTGGCCACCAGGGCAGTCGACATCTCCAGACCACTGGCGCAAGCCGCCAGATGATTTACCCATGGCCGGGTCAATCGGTGCCATTTGCGGGTTTTAATCGCGCCGATGCTATTAGGAATCGTCGTGATGGAGAGCAGGCCTTTGTCGCTACGTTGATGCAGATTGCTGAGCCAGCCTTCCAGTGTCAGGCCGTGGTCTTCAAAGCTGACGGGCAGCGCGCTGTTTAACGGTGCAGGCCACAGGGCCAACAGTTGCTGATAGCGTTGCAGCACATCCGGTAACGGTTCGATCAGTTCGTGTTGCAGGCATTCGCCAAACCCGGCCATGGGCAGCAAACCGCTGCCTTGCAAGCGCAGGGCACGGGTGTGCAAGGCGTGTTCAGGCTGGTCGGGTTGTGCCAGGGCGGCTTCGAGCAAACTGTCACTGAGGGTGTAGCGCTGCAATGCGTCAAGCACGAAAGGTTCTTCATCAGCCAAAGGCACTTCGGCTGCCTCGAAGAATACTTTCAAGCGCTGACTGAAGAAGTGACGCACAGGGTTGCGCAAGAAATCCTGCAACTGCGTCAGGTTCAGAGGTTCTTCCTGCTCGTGCGCTCCCAGCGTGCCGGCTTGAACGGGCACGGGTTGTGGCTCGTGCAATCGCTGCCATTCGCGGGCATAACTGAACAGGTTGGGGTTACCTTCGTGAAAGTAACGGGTACTGAAGGGCTGCAGCGGATGCTCTTGAGTCATGGCACCCAGCAGGTCCTCGCCTCCTTCCAAATGCCAGCCATTGGCAAGGTGGTCACGCAGTTGGCCTATCAAAACGCAAGCCGGGCGCTCGCTGTTGTCGCGAATACTGCGTCCGACCCAGCTGATATAGAGCTGCTCACGGGCGGAAAGCAGTGCCTCGAGTAACAGATAACGGTCATCTTCGCGGCGGGAACGGTCGCCTGGACGATAGTCACTGCCCATCAGATCGAAGTCCAGAGGCGGTTGTGCACGCGGGTAGTCGCCGTCGTTCATACCCAGCAGGCACACCAGTTTGAAGGGGATGGCACGCATGGGCATCAGGGTGCAGAAGTTAACTGCCCCGGCCAGGAAGCGTTGTGACAACTTGCCTTGATCAAGCCCGGTTAGCCAGGCTTCGCGTACTACGGTCAGTGGTAACTCATCTTGCAGCCCAACCAGCTCACAGGTTTCGAGCCAGGTTTCACGCAGCTCTTCAAGCTGGGCCAGCAGGTAGTCGTCGTGTTCAGTCTCGGCCTGGAAAAACAGTTGCACCAACCCTTGCAGGCGCTCGCCCCATTGCTGCGGCAAAGCTGGCTGCGATAGCTCTTGATGGGCAACTTCCAACGCATCGAGCAGAGCCACAAGCGGACCAATCAGCACTGCATCCAGACCACCGATTTCATCGTACGGCTCAATACCATCGCAGGCTTCGCCGCTGCCAACGGCATAGCCAAGCAGCATGCGACGCAAGCCGAAGCGCCAACTGTTTTGCTCCAGTTGTGCAGGCAAGCCCAGGCCTGCGCGCTGCTCAGCATTGAGCCCCCAGCGAATTCCCGCGCCTTCGATCCAGCGATGCAGGGTTGGCAAATCGCGTTCCTGGACGCTGAAGCGGGCTCGCAATGAGGGCACGTCCAGCAAGTCGAGTATTTCGCTGACGGGGAAGCGGCTGTCAGGCAGTTTGAGCAAGTGTTCGAGAGCGATCAGCAGTGGATCACGGCCACGCTGGCCCTGGTCGGCCAAGGTGTAGGGGATGAAGCGCCGATCATCGCGTTCGATCTGGCCAAACACGGCCCGGATATGGGGCGCGTAACTGTCGACATCCGGCACCATCACAATCACATCGCGTGGCTGCAACTGAGGGTTTTCGCTGAATCGTGCAAGTAGCTGGTCGTGAAGGATCTCAACTTCCCGTTGGGCACTATGGGCAATGTGGAAGCGGATTGAACGATCCTTTTCCAAATCGATTGCGGGCCACAGCTCGCGGGTTTCATTGAGGGGGCGCAACTCAAGAATATCGTCCTGCAACTGGTTAAGCAGGTTGAGCGGCTCGACCTCGCTGAACAGGTCAATACGGCCATCACGAAAGGCAGCACGGTAGCTGTTGGGGTCGTCATAGCTGTCGAGCAGGTTGATGTAGTCGCGCCCCTGCTTGCCCCAGGCAGCGAGCAAGGGGTGGGCGTGTTGATGCAGGGTATCGAGGTCAAGTGCGGTAGGCATTCCGGCTTTGCGGGCCTGGCGTTTGTACTGATGGCGCAGCAGATCCTTGTCCGCAACGATGTCAGACCAATGATGGCGACAAGGGTTGTGTACACACAGCAGTACCTGGCTGAAACGGGCGAGCCCGGCCAGGGCTTCAAGTGCTTGAGCGGGCAATGACGAAATACCGAAGACGATCACGCGCGCCGGCAAGCCGGGCGGCGCTTGCTCAAGGCTGCTGATCTTGTCCATGAAGCGCTGGTGAACGCCGGCCCGGCTCTGGGACATTCCTTCTTGACCGACATCAAGCAGTAGCGCGCGCCACAGTTCGGCTTGCCAGCAGTTGGCCGGGCTCAAGGCCGGGCTTTCGCCTCGGGCGTTGCGTAGCTGATGGCGGCCGGCAGCCCAGTCTTCCAGCCAGTCGGCACGGTAGACCTGATATTGGTCAAACAAGTCCGCCAGGCGCTCTGACAACTGATAGCGTTTGCGCAAATCGGTGTCATGGGTCAGAAACCGCTGCAAGGGTTCAAAGTGTGGTTGGTCTATAAGTGCAGGAAGCAGGCGCATCAGGCGCCAGGTCAGCGGGGCTTTATCGAGCAGGGACTTGGCGGGGATTTCTTCACTGCCCAACACGAGCCGATAGAGCTGCCACAAAAAGCTGCCGGGCAATTGCACATCCACTGCGGCAGCAATACCGCAACCACCGAGATCATCGTCCTGAGCATCTTCGGCCAGAGCCAGCTTCAGCCATTGGGCAATACCGTTGCTCTGTACCAGAGCAATTTCGTTCTCCAAAGGCGCCAGGGGGTAGCGGCGCATCCAACTGACGACCAGGCTACGCAACTCATCCAGGCGGTTACCATGAACCACCATAAAACCTGCATTGAGGGACGTAGCAACCGGCATGACGGCATCCTTAGGAAAAGGCAAAATCCAAAGGCGAACCTTAACATTGCTCGGCAAGATTGGTGGAGTTCAAGCTGCGGCGTAGGGAGCTATGGCGATAAGGTCGAGGATATTCAGTGTGCCGCTGGAAGCTT
>JBILYW010000516.1:0-3263 GCA_044377555.1 Pseudomonas sp. | reverse complement strand
TGGGCTTCGGCGGCCGTACTGATGGGGCCGGCGAAGGTGATAAAGCGGCTCTTGCGAATTTCTTCACGGTATTCGCACAGGCCGGCCAGGGTAAAAGGCATGCTCTACTCAGTGTCGTGACGGGGTGTTGGGCCGCAGCCCATGAGGATGATATGAATCCGCCCGGAATTCTGCGTGCAGGCATCATTTTGGCACTCTAGCGTGTGGCCTCCAGACTTTCCAGAAAGCTTTCCAGCACCAAATGAGGACGTCGACCCTTGCGGGTCACAGATGCCAGGCTCAAGTCGTAGAACCGTGTTTTGGGCTTTAGTGCCCGCAACCGACCTTGCTGAACCCACAGGCTGGCGTAATGGTCCGGCAGATAACCGATATAGCGTCCGGTCAAAATCAGGAAGGCCATGCCTTCGCGGTCCGAAGCACTGGCGGTGCAATTGAGCGCTTGATAGAGGGCCTGGATTTCAGAGGGCAGGCGAAAGGTAGGGGCAATGGCATCTTGATCATTGAGCCGCACATCCTCCAGCTGCCGGTCATCGACATAAAACAATGGATGGCCCACCGCGCAATACAGCAGGGAGCGCTCGCTGTAGAGCGGCAGATACTCCAGCCCGGACAAGGTGCTTGCCTGGGGGACGACGCCCACATGCAGGCGCCCGTCGAGCACCCCTTGTTCGACTTCATGGGGCGAGATCATACGGATATGGACTTGCACTTCAGGGCCGCGTTCTTTGAGTTGGGCCAGGGCGTGGGTGATGCGCATATGGGGCAGTGTCACGAGGTTATCGGTCAGGCCTATGTTCAGCTCGCCGCGTAAATGTAGATGAAGGCCGTTTACCTCTGTGCGAAAGCTCTCAAGTGCGCCGAGTAATTGCAGAGCCGACTGGTAGACCTCTCGCCCTTCTTCAGTCAGAGAAAACCCTGCTCGTCCACGCTGACAAAGACGCAAGCCCAGACGCTGTTCCAGGTCACTCATCTGCTGGCTGATTGCAGAGCGTCCGATGCCCAGCACCGTCTCTGCGGCCGAGAACCCGCCGCACTCCACAACACTGCGAAAGATGCGCAGCAATCGGATATCAAAGTCGCTGACCTGGGCCAGTGCATCGGGACGACGGCTGCTCATAGTTTAGTGAACGCCTAACTAAAGGTTAGAAGAGTTGGATTTCATCGACTTTATAGGCGTGGCAATTTAGGTGCAACAACGCTTTCGATCCCACGCCGCTTTCTGCTTTGCGAGGTTTTGCCCATGAACATGCCCGAAAACGCCGAAGTCATAGTGACCAGTCAGCTCAAGCTGGATGCTCACTGGATGCCTTACACCGCCAACCGTAACTTCCATCGTGACCCGCGTTTTATCGTGGGTGCCAAGGGTAGCTATCTGACGGACGATAAAGGTCGGCAAATCTACGATTCGCTGTCAGGTCTTTGGACTTGCGGCGCAGGGCATACCCGCACGGAAATTCAGCAAGCCGTAGCCAAGCAATTGGGCACTCTCGATTACTCGCCTGCGTTCCAGTACGGCCATCCGCTGTCATTCCAGCTGGCTGAGAAAATCACCGAGCTGACACCGGGCAACCTCAATCACGTGTTCTTCACAGACTCGGGTTCCGAGTGCGCTGATACTGCGGTGAAGATGGTGCGTGCCTACTGGCGCCTGAAAGGGCAGTCGACCAAAACCAAGATGATTGGTCGTGCTCGCGGTTATCACGGTGTAAACATTGCCGGAACCAGTCTGGGCGGTGTGAACGGCAACCGTAAAATGTTTGGCCAGGCAATGATGGACGTGGATCACTTGCCGCATACGCTGTTGGCGAGCAACGCGTTTTCTCGCGGCATGCCTGAGCTGGGCGGGATCGCACTGGCCGATGAGCTGCTCAAACTGATCGAACTCCACGACGCCTCGAATATTGCGGCGGTTTTTGTGGAGCCGATGGCCGGTTCCGCGGGTGTACTGGTTCCGCCTCAGGGGTATCTGAAGCGCCTGCGTGAAATCTGCGATCAGCACAACATTCTGTTGGTCTTCGATGAGGTAATTACCGGCTTTGGTCGTACGGGCTCAATGTTCGGTGCTGACAGCTTCGGTGTGACGCCTGACTTGATGTGCATTGCCAAGCAAGTGACTAACGGTGCTATCCCTATGGGCGCAGTGATTGCGACCAGCGAGATCTATCACACGTTCATGAATCAGCCGACGCCGGAATACGCCGTTGAATTCCCTCATGGCTACACCTATTCGGCCCACCCGGTAGCCTGTGCTGCCGGTCTTGCGGCGCTTGATCTGCTGCAAAAAGAAAACCTGGTGCAGAGCGTGGCTGAAGTCGCGCCGCATTTTGAAAATGCGTTGCACGGTCTGAAGGGCGTGAAAAACGTCATCGATATTCGTAACTATGGTCTGGCGGGAGCTATTCAGATTGCGCCGCGTGATGGCGATGCGATCGTGCGTCCGTTTGATGCTGCGATGAAGCTGTGGAAAGCCGGCTTCTACGTGCGCTTTGGTGGTGACACCCTGCAGTTCGGGCCAACCTTCAATAGCAAGCCGCAAGAGCTGGACCGTTTGTTCGATGCGGTAGGCGAAGCACTTAACCAGATCGACTGATCCTTCTATCTATATAGAAGCGACACTTATTGCACTTACGCAGGCGCGCAGCGTTCGCGCCTGTGGACAACTTTTCTGGAGCATCCATGAGCACCATTCAACACTTGATCAACGGCGAGCTGCTTAACGATTCCGGTCGTACCGCCGATGTATACAACCCGTCGACCGGTAAAGTGATTCACCAGGTTCCGCTGGCCAGCCGCGAGACTATTCAACAAGCCATTGATGCAGCCAAAGCCGCCTTCCCGGCGTGGCGCAATACCCCTCCTGCAAAGCGTGCCCAGGTGATGTTCCGCTTCAAGCAATTGCTGGAGCAGAACGAAGCGCGTATCTCGCAATTGATCAGCGAGGAACACGGCAAGACCCTGGAAGATGCAGCAGGTGAGTTGAAGCGCGGGATCGAGAACGTCGAATACGCCTGCTCTGCTCCTGAAATCCTGAAGGGCGAGTACAGCCGTAACGTAGGGCCGAACATTGATGCATGGTCGGACTTCCAGCCGCTGGGTGTTGTTGCAGGGATTACGCCTTTCAACTTCCCGGCCATGGTTCCGCTGTGGATGTACCCACTGGCGATTGTGTGCGGCAACTGCTTCATTCTTAAGCCGTCTGAGCGCGACCCGAGTTCGACGCTGTTGATCGCTCAACTGTTGCTGGAAGCCGGTCTGCCCAAGGG
>JBILYW010000513.1:0-3265 GCA_044377555.1 Pseudomonas sp. | reverse complement strand
GGGTTCTTGCGGATCATGGTGCGCTCCAGTTCCAGCGGCTCTCGGCTACGGCGTCATGGCTGTGCAAGCTCTCAGCGTGAACCACTTTAATGTTGAAACCCTTCAGTCCTTGAGCAACCTTCAGCGCGACATTCAACCTTCGTACAGCATCCTCGCAGAACATTAAATTCTGGCCATTGGCTAACGCGAAGGCTTGTTCGTCTGCTCGTTTTACAGCGGTTTGTACCGCGGTCCCCAAAGCACTTTCAGCCTCATCGATCAGCGTATTGATCGGGAGATACTCCAGCTCAGTGTCGAGGCGGATTTGTAAAATAGCGGTACTTCTTTGGCTGTGTGGCGTAGCGACGATGCCTTGTGAACTACCAAGCCAGGTTAAAACTTCGGCGTGTAGCAACGCTTTGTTGGCAAAGTCGTTGACGAATTGTTGTTGGATTAATTGTCGAGCCAAGGCTGCCGAGCACGGGCAAGTTGATGAATATTCCACTTCTACTTTTAGTTCCACGTGGAACATTCCGTTTTTCAGAGAGGCATCGATGGTCAGCGGGTAGCTCTTCCATCCGTTCAAAGGGCTGACCAATGCGGGGCGTTTTAGTAGCAGGTGGGTATGAATACTCAGGTAGGCACAGATCGATAAATCGTCATGGCTGTCGAGAAATTGCTGTAAAACTTTTTTCAAAAGTAGAGGGTTCAGCCCCTGTGACTCGAGTACTTCTAGCGCTAGAAAAAGTCGTGACATGTGAATTCCGCGTGCCTGTGCGTCATCCAGACTGACTCCGGCATCAACCTTGGCGGTGAGCCGCTGGCCATCAATCACAATGGGCAGTGCAATCCCGCACATCCCGACCCATTCCAGCGGGACAACTTGGCGGGCATTTTGAGACGCAATGTCGGGAAGGATAAGTGCATTCATAAAGAGCTTCCATCGAGGGAGTTGGCATTTTGTTACTCAATAACAATTCTAATCTTTTGTATTGTTATAATGTATCATTATCTGCGGTCTGAATTGGTCGCGCCAACAAGCGGGCGCTTTGACCTGCCAACCCTGATGAGGAAGCTCCCATGCCTAAACGTTTGCCGGTGACTGTGCTGTCCGGATTTCTCGGTGCAGGAAAAAGCACCCTGCTTAATTATATTTTGCGTAACCGCGACAACTTGCGGGTGGCGGTGATCGTCAACGACATGAGCGAAATAAATATTGATGGCGGTGAGGTTCAACGTGATGTGACTTTGAATCGGGCTGAAGAAAAACTCGTCGAAATGAGCAACGGCTGTATTTGCTGCACTCTGCGCGAAGACTTACTGCATGAGGTCAGCGCACTGGCGAAAGACGGCCGTTTTGATTATTTGTTGATCGAATCAACCGGCATTTCAGAACCGCTGCCGGTGGCAGAAACCTTCACTTTTCGCGATGAAGCGGGCCAAAGCCTGGCCGATATTGCCCGGCTGGACACCATGGTCACGGTGGTGGATGGCCTGAATTTTTTGCAAGATTATCAAGCCGCAGAAAGTCTGGATTCACGGGGTGAAACCCTTGGAGAATCAGACGAACGGTCGATTACCGATTTGTTGATTGAGCAAATAGAGTTCGCCGACGTCATATTAGTCAGCAAAATTGACCTTATCAGCAGTGACGAACGACAAGAATTAATCGCCATTTTGCAGCGCTTGAATGCTCAGGCAGAAATAATTCCGATGGTGATGGGCGAAGTTTCTCTCAATAAAATTCTTGATACCGGACGTTTTGACTTTGAGCGTGCGGCTCAAGCACCGGGCTGGTTGCAAGAGTTACGCGGCGAGCATGTGCCCGAAAGCGAAGAATATGGCATCGCGTCCAGCGCTTATCGCGCGCGCAGGCCATTTCACCCGGAACGTTTCTTTAATTTTATTGATCGCCCATGGACCAACGGTAAATTGCTGCGCTCCAAAGGTTTTTTTTGGCTGGCCAGTAAATATCAGGAAGCGGGCAGTTGGTCTCAGGCGGGCGGTCTGATGCGTTACGGGTTTGCCGGACGCTGGTGGCGCTTTGTGCCGCGTGATCAGTGGCCTCAAGACCCGGAAACCAGGGCAGAAATCCTTCAAAAATGGCTGCCGGATACCGCCGATTGCCGGCAGGAATTGGTGTTTATTGGTCAACATATCGACTTTGCCTTGCTGACGGCTGAGCTCGATGCCTGTTTGCTCAGCGATGCAGAGTTGGCACTGGGCGCAGAAGGCTGGAAACAACTGCGCGACCCGTTCGGTGAATGGCATGAAGAGGTGGCTGCGTGATGAATGCCTTTGTTCAGACGGCTCAACCTTTGATTCATCAGATGCGCGGGCAAACCCCGGATGCCATGACGCGAATCCTGGATGAAGACGTGAATCTGGCGATCTGGCAGCGTCAGTTGCCTGTGCAAATTGTCGATTTCGGCGCGTTATTGCTCTCGCTGGACGAGCCTTTGGCTGACGCCATCGTTCTGGAAATAGCCAACGAACAGGCTCGACCTAACCTCCACGGCCTGGCATCCAGGTTTAATGATCTGGAAGGCTATACAGGCTTTATTGCAGATGTTTCCTGGCTGGTCAGTGCCTATGCGTGCCTGTTGGGCGCAAAACGCATTGGGCTGCGTCTCAGGGCCCTGGATAAGGCAATGTGCCCACGCTTTCATGTGGATCACGTACCTGTGCGACTTATTACCACTTATGCGGGGATTGGTACTCAGTGGCTGGAAGAAGGCGTGATGGAGCGTCGTCAGCTGGGGCAGGTGCAGGCCGAGCCAACTGAGGGCGGGTTGATTCAGCAAATAAATGCCGGTGAGGTGGCCTTGCTCAAGGGCGAAAAGTGGCAGGGTAACGAGGGTGCGGGCTTGATTCATCGCTCGCCTGCTCTGGCGCAGGGCGAACGACGTCTGATTTTGACCCTCGACTGGCTGGCCTGAGGCATATTGCTTGCTTGGACCTCTACAGAAGCTGGCGATCATGCTGCAGAACATTCCTACCCACTTGATTGCCGGGCCCCTTGGCGCCGGCAAAACCAGTCTGATTCAGCACCTGATGGCGCACAAGCCCGCACACGAACGCTGGGCGGTACTGGTTAATGAGTTCGGCCAAATCGGCCTGGATGCCGCGCTGATGAGTCAGGCAGACGACGCAATCGCCATTGCCGAAGTAGCAGGCGGATGCGTGTGTTGCGTCAACGGCGCACCTTTTCAAATTGGCTTGAGCCGTCTATTACGCAAGGCTCGCCCGGATCGACTGTTTATCGAACCCTCCGGTTTGGGTCATC
>JBILYW010000514.1:0-3265 GCA_044377555.1 Pseudomonas sp. | reverse complement strand
GAGCTGACCCTGCTCAGCAGCGTGGCCAGCAGTTACGTGCAAATCCTGGCCCTCAACGAACAGTTGCGCATTGCCAGGCTCAACCTGACCAATGCGCAAAACGTGCTGCACCTGGTGCAGGTCCGCCATGACGCGGGCTCTGCCACGGCGCTGGAGCTGGCCCAACAAAAAAGCCTGGTGGCCAGCCAGCAACGGCAAGTGCCGCTGGTTGAGCAGCAGGCCCGGGACGCGCGAATCACCCTCGCCGCACTGCTCGGCCAGCCCGTCCAACAACTGGCAGTCAACGCGACGTCCTTCGCCCAGCTGCATTGGCCAACAATTGGCAGCGGCCTGCCCAGCGAGTTGCTCAGCCGCCGCCCGGACATTGCCAGCGCCGAAGCCAGACTGGCTGGCGCCCGGGCCGACATCAGCGTTGCCCGCGCCGCCATGCTGCCCAACCTGACCCTGAGCGCCAGCCTCGGCTCGGGCGCCGACCGTTTCAGCGATGTCCTGCGCAGCCCGTTCTACAACCTGAGCGCCGGGCTGGCCGCACCGATCTTCAACAACGGCCGCCTCAGCGCAGCGCGCGACAAAGCCACGGCGCGCCAGCAAGAGCTGCTGCAAACCTACCGCGCCAGCATCATCAGCGCCTTCGCCGACGTCGAAAAAGCCCTCAACAGCGCCAGTGGCCTGGACCAGCAACGCCAATGGCAGGACGAAGAACTCAAGCAGGCGCAGTTGGCCTTCGATATTGCTCAAAGCCGCTACCAGGCCGGGGCTGAAGTGTTGCTCACGGTTCTGCAAACCCAGAGCACGCTGTACCAGGCCCAGGATCAGAACGTGCAACTGCGTATGGAACGACTGCAGGCCAGCATCGCGCTGTACAAGGCATTGGGTGGAGGATGGTGATTACCAGCCGCCTATATATGTAATACCTCAGTGCGACAACAATTCTTAATCTCCCTGATAACCCGGCGTACACAAAAAACTCTCATCGCTCTCGCTTGCAAACAAGCCTGTAGCACTTCACTCACTGTCGCCGCTTAAAGCACATCATTCAAATAACAACCTGCAAACCACTTTGCAGAAGGGCGTATTAAATGAGCATTGAAAAAGATGAAGATCAAACAGGTACGCGTACAACACGCTCTGTCGAGGGTACCCGGTGTCGCTGGTGGGAACTTCAGTTACCGCTTGAGGGAACAGGGATTAGCAGTGCGGTTTCGGCGGTTGAATACCTGGACAAGATATACGCGTTCTACATCAAGAAAGACGCACAGGGCGCCCGCAAACTGGGCTACCTGATTATGGGCAAAACCCGGGGCGATAAAATCGCCGTGGAAAGCAGCCAAGAGCATTCCCTGCCCGGCCTGACCGGTCTTGCACCCGCGGCAACGGTCTATAACGGGCGCCTGCATTGCTTCTATACCGGCAGTGATCAACGCCTGCGTTACGTTACCTACGCCCGCAATCAATGGTCAGCGGTTGCAACGGTGCCCGGTGTATTAACGGTTGCGGCACCGTCTGTCACCACCTGCGACAACAAACTCTATATAGCCCTGCAAGGCACTTACAACGGCGAGTTTTATTACAAGACGCTCACCGACTCCAATTGGGACAACACAACACACGTGCCCGCAATAAACTTTAAAGGCAGCCCGTCTCTTTGCGTATTCAGAGAAAAGCTTCATGTTGCAGTTTGCGGAATGGACAACTTGCTGCATGTATTCAAATTTGAAAACCGGCAATGGATGCCCATCTATCGATCTTCGTTTTATGAAGTCCTCGATTCACCCGCCCTGCACCCGTGGAATAACAGCCTGTGCTACAGCGCACTCAGAAAGCCGACCCGGAATTACTTCACGGGTTTTGTTCCCTCCCCCGGGGAGAGTAAATACGTTGGCGAGACCATAGGCACCTATCTGTCCTCGCCTTGCATGATCGACTACAAAGGTGCGTTCTATCTGATGGGGCAGCGCCCATGCAATGACCTGGGCATCTCGATCTTCGCCCCCAACTGTACGGACAGAAACTGACCTGAGCGACGCCTCAGGCCCGTTGCCCCGGGTTAAGGGCTGGAACGTTGAAGGCTAAGCCTGATCCGTGATTCATGACCTGAGGTCAAGAGTGCTTTGCTTGACCAGCGGTTTTTCCCACAGATCAGGGCGAGGATACTCAACCTCATTCTTACGACCTCCAAGGAGTTATCCATGACAGTTCCAGCATTCGGGCTCGGTACTTTCCGCCTCAAGGGCCAAGTGGTTATCGATTCTGTCAAAACCGCCCTGGACCTGGGCTACCGCGCAATCGACACCGCGCAGATCTATGAAAATGAAGCTGACGTTGGCCAGGCCATTGCCGAGAGTGGCGTGGCCCGCGATGCACTGTTTCTCACCAGCAAAATCTGGGTCAGCCACTTTGCCAAAGACCAGTTGATCCCGAGCCTCAAGGACAGCCTGAAAAAGCTGCGTACCGACCACCTGGACCTGACGCTGATTCACTGGCCATCACCGGGCAATGAAGTACCCGTCGCAGAGTTCATGGGTGCGCTGCTTGAGGCAAAACAACAGGGGCTGACCAAACAAATCGGCGTCTCGAACTTCACCATCGCGCTGATGAAAGAAGCCATTGCCGCTGTCGGCGCCGAACATATCGCCACCCACCAGATCGAACTGCACCCGTATCTGCAAAACCGCAAAGTGGTGGAGTTCGCACAGAGCCAGGGCATCCATATCACCTCGTACATGACCCTGGCTTACGGTGAAGTACTGAAAGATCCGGTGATTATCGAAATCGCCAAGCGCCATGACGCCACGCCGGCACAAGTGACCCTGGCCTGGGCCATGCAGCTGGGTTATTCAGTGATTCCCTCTTCCACCAAAAGCGCCAACCTTCAGAGCAATCTCAAGGCCTGCGAGCTGACACTCACCGATGGGGATATGGCGCAGATCGCCGCGCTGGATCGCGGCCACCGCCTGACCAACCCGCAAAGCGTTGCGCCTGCGTGGGATTGATCTTGCCGCCACCCCAAAACCTGTAAGCGCAGCCTCACTCGGCGAGTCAGCGACTACAGGGTTTGTGTATCGCGCAATCTATTGCTTTGCTTTGGCTTTGGCTTTGGCTTTTGATCTGCTCTTGATCTACCTGCCCCTTCGGGAGGCCGAGTGGAGGTTCTGCGCAGTGGGCCTCCCGGCATGGATGCCGGGAGAGCCGTGTTGGGCCAAGGATGGCCCGTCACGGCGTGCCCACGGAGCGTACCTGCGCGAGGGACACCTGAGCGCAGCGA
>JBILYW010000059.1:0-9984 GCA_044377555.1 Pseudomonas sp. | reverse complement strand
CACTTCATTCTTGCAGCGCCCGCATTTGGGGTGCTCGCCGAGACGCCCGGCAGGGATACGGTTAAGGCCGTTGCAGTGGGGGCAGGGGATCAGCAGCGGTTCGGTCATCAGGAGTTCTCCACAAGGGATTTGCGCATGAGCGTGCAGTTCAGCAGATGATTGCTCAACCCGCCACTGACCTCAGCGGCCAAATCCACGGAATCACCAGCATGGCCACGATCAGCATCAGTACATTCAACGGGATGCCGATGCGCATGAAGTCGCTGAACTTATAGCCGCCCGCGTTATACACGAAAGTGTTGGTCTGGTAGCCGATCGGCGTGGCGAAACTGGCGCTGGCGGCGAACATCACGGCGACGACGAAGGGCCGCGGGTCGACGCCCAACTGTTGGGCTACACCAATGGCTATCGGTGTCAGCAATACCGCCACGGCATTGTTGGAAAGGATCTCGGTGAGGATGCTGGTCAGCAAATAGATAAACCCCAGCATCAGCAGCGGGCCGGCATTGGGGATCGCGGCCATGGTCTGGTTGACCACCAGATTGATCAGGCCGACTTTTTCCATCGCAATACTGATGGCCAGCATGCCGAAAATCAGGCTGAGAATTTTCCAGTCCACGGCTTTATAAGCGTCCTGCACATCCAGGCAGCGGGTGGCGACCACCGTCACGGCGGCGATCAGCGCGAGCCCTTCGATGGGCATGACCTCCAGCGCCGCGAGGATCATCACCGCCAGTGTGGAAATAATCGCAATCGGTGCCTTGTCGCGGCGATAGGCGCGCTCCAGCACGGTATTGAGGCTGATCAGGTCGCCATTTTCGGCGAAACGACGAATTTGTGTCGGCGTGCCTTCAACCAGAATCACATCCCCAAATTGCAGATGCAGGTCGTCGAGGTTGCCTTGAATGTTCTCGTCCTGGCGATGCACCGCGAGCACCGCAATGCCGTACCGCGCCGTCAGGTCGAGATCGCGCATGGGGCGGTGGCTGTAGCGGGAGTTACGGCCCACGATGGCTTCAGCCAGGATGACGTCGTGGTTGCTGATGGTTTCGAACGCATCGCCACGGTTGAAGGCCAGTACGCCGCTTTCGCGCAGTTCCACCACATTCTGTACTTGCCCGTGCAGCACCAGGCGATCGCCGCTGCGCAGTTGGGTGGTGGGCTCAGGCGTGGAGAGCTCTTGCTCGTCACGGAAAATTTTCAGGACTTGCAGACCGCTGCCGCCATTCAGGTCGGCTTCGGCCAGGGTTTTGCCGATGACGGGCGAGTCGTGGGGTACCAGCAATTCGCTCATGAACGTGCGCGTCAGCTCCGGGCGCAGTTGCTTGGACAGGCTGTCGCGGTCCGGCAGCAGGCGGTTGCTGAAGATCATCAGGTACACAAAACCCACGGCGGCAAACATCAGACCGGCCTGGGTGATCTCGAACATGCCGAAGGGCGCGAGCCCTGCTTTGCGTGCAACCCCGTCCACCAGAATATTGGTCGAGGTGCCGATCATCGTCAGCATTCCGCCCAGTACCGTGGCGTAAGACAGCGGGATCAGCAATTTGGACGGTGAGCTGTGGGCACGCTTGGCCAGTGCAATCGCCACGGGCGTCAAAATGGCCACCACGGGGGTGTTGTTCAGGAACGCCGAGATGACCAGCGCGGTAATCATCAGCCCGCCGAGAACCCGCAGCGGTTTGTCGCCCACCAGATTGCCCAGCCAGTTGCCCAGCGCATCGATACAGCCGGTGCGCTCCAGCGCCGCCGAGAGCACAAACATGCAGGCAATCGTGGCGGGGGCCGAGTTGCTGAGTACGCTCAACACTTCGTGGGGCGTGAGGATTTGCGTGACCAGCAGGGCGGCGACGGCAATGGCGGCGACCACATCGGCGCTCCATTTTTCGCGCACGAACGACACCAGCAACCACACCAGCAAAGCGGCAACAAACAGCAGGGGCAGCGAGTCCCAGGACATGGGTGTTCCTTAAACAACGAATCTCGTATGAGGTATCGGGCAAGCCAGAGCCGCCGCGCGGGCGTCACCATAATCAGGGCGGCTTAGTTCGTCTAAGACCGTTTGCGCAGGTTTATATGCGATTTGGTTATGCGGGCGCCGAGGCGACGTATTTGCTCATACCGTGCTGAGCCGCTTGTGCAGCCCTTATCCAGGCTTTGAAGCGAGACAGCAACAGCGCCATTGGTCAGAGCGGCGTTATCGGGTTCAGCGCCTCTACATCCGTCATGTGCTCGATCACCGCGACGATGACAAGGGCAAATGGAGGGGCTAACTACAATGAATGCATTGATCGCACAGGCAGCAGAGCACTGGACATTCGTGGAGCCTCTGCTGCGCAAACCGAAAAACGAATTTGCCGGGTGTGGGCACCCAGTCGGTGGTATCCGAAATCCTCAGCGGCAAACGTCAACTTAACGTGCGTCAGATTCGCTGGCTGGCAGATCACTTCAAAGTGCCTGTGGATATGTTTCTCTGAGGCTTTACGCGCCTAGTGCGGTGGCGATACAGGTAACAGCGTTTTACTGTCAGATTGAGGCGATGCTATCGCGGGCAAGCCCGGCTCCCACAGGGGGCAGACTCAAAACTCTAGCCGCTGCCGAAGGCTTCGATACGGGTCGAAGGGCCTTCAAAAAAACGCGGCCGCTGCGCAGCCCATCGCAGCTTGCGGCAGCGGCTGCAGGCGCCTCACGACGAACAGCTGATTTCCAGATGCTTGCCCCATTCCGGCGGGCGCTGGGCATAGCTTTCCATGCCCGCTTGCTCGGTAAACGGCTGGGTCAGTACCTTATGCAGGCGCTGCACTTCGCTGTAATCCCCGGCTTCAGCTGCAGTAATGGCCTTTTGCGCCAAATAGTTGCGCAGGATGTACAGCGGGTTTACCCCATGCATGCGCTCGCGGCGGGCGCTTTCATCACCCAGGCCTTCGCGGGCGACCCGGGCAACGTACTGCGCAGCCCATTCATCGAAGCCCTTGAGGTCGACAAATTCGTCACGCAACTGCGCTACAGCCTGCTCTGCGGGTAAGTCCCCCAGGCGGCGGAAGAACAGGGTGTAGTCGATGCTGCTGCCTTGCATCCGCTGCAACAGTGTTTCGATTAAATGTTGATCACCGTCTTCGGCGGTGGTCAGGCCCAGTCGGCGGCGCATCAGGTCGGTGTAGTGCGCCTGGTACAGCGGCAAAAACAGCCCCAGGGTTTCGCGCAGGGCTTCTACGCTGATAAACGGCGTTAATGCCTGGGCCAGTGCGCTCAGGTTCCACTGGCCGATGGGCACCTGGTTGCTGAAGGAGTAACGCCCTTCGTGGTCGGAGTGGTTGCAGATGAAGTTGGCGTCGAAGTCGTCGAGGAAGGCGAACGGGCCAAAGTCGAAAGTGATGCCCAGAATCGACATGTTGTCGGTGTTCATCACACCGTGGCAAAAGCCGTAGGCCTGCCACTTGGCGATCAGCTCGGCGTTACGCTCAACAATCTCGCGGAACATCGCCAGATACGGTTCCGGCTGTTCCAGGCACTGGGCAAAGTGCATTGCCAGCACGTGCTCGCCCAGCTGCTTTTGCTGCTCGGGACGCTTGGTGTAGTAGAAGTACTCGAAATGCCCGAAACGTACATGGCTGGGCGCCAGGCGCAGGACCATGGCGGCGCGTTCCTGGGTCTCGCGCCACACCGGGGTGTCGGAGCCGATCACGCACAGGGCACGGCTGCTGGGGATGCCCAGCGCATGTAGCGCCTCGGAGGCGAGAAACTCGCGGATCGATGAGCGCAGCACGGCACGGCCATCGCCCATGCGCGAGTAGGGCGTCATGCCGGCGCCCTTGAGGTGCAAGTCCCAATGCTCGCCGGCGTCGTTATAGACCTCGCCCAGCAACAGCCCGCGGCCATCGCCCAGTTGCGGGTTGTAGGAACCGAACTGATGGCCGGAATAGACCATGGCACGAGGTTCGGCGTCGGCCCACAGGGTGTGGCCACCAAAGAGTTGGGCGAATACCGGGTCCTGGGCCACGGCCGGGTCGAGGTCGAGCAACGCCATGGCGGCGTCGCTGGCAACCACCACGCGCGGCGCATCGACAGGCTCGGGCAGCACGTGGGTGGAAAACGCGTCTCCCAGCCGGGCAAAACGGTTATCGAAGGTCAGTTCGTCGAGGGCTTTCAATGACCGTCTCCAGTAAAAGCATTTCTAATGTGGGAGCGGGCTTGCTCGCGATGCAGACGACGCGGGATTTCAGATACATCGCGTTGATCCTATCGCGAGCAAGCCCGCTCCCGCAGGGGGGGGCATCAGTCGAGTTTGCCCAGCTGCGGTTTTTGCGGCGGCTGCGCGGGTTCTGGCGGGACTTCCGGTCCGACGGGCACAAGCTTGTATTCCTGGCCCTGCAAGTTCTTGAGGTACACCTCCATCTGCTGGAACGAGATGTTGATCTGGTGGTTCTTGAACTCGCGATTGATGAAGCGGTTCACTTCGTCAATGACCGGGTTACGGTCGCCCAGGTCGCGTACGTGCATGCGCAGTTCGTGGTCCAGGGTGCTGGCGCCGAAATTGAGGAAGTACACGTGGGGCTCAGGGTCTTTGAGTACTCGCGGGTTTTCTTGAGCAGCCTTGAGCAGCAGGCTTTTCACCAGGTCCAGGTCAGAACCGTAGTCCACGCCCAGCTTGAGGGTGACACGGGTGATGGTGTCGGTCAGTGACCAGTTGATCAGTTGCCCGGTGATGAAGGTTTTGTTCGGGACAATGATGTCCTTGCGGTCAAAGTCGGTGATGGTGGTCGCACGGATGCGGATCTTGCTTACGGTGCCCGACAGGTTGCCGATGGTGATGGTGTCGCCAATACGTACCGGGCGCTCGAACAGGATCATGATCCCTGAGATGAAGTTGGCGAAGATTTCCTGCATCCCGAAGCCCAGGCCCACGGAGAGGGCGGCCACCAGCCATTGCAGCTTGTCCCAGCTCACGCCGAGGGTCGACAGGGTCGAGACAAAGCCGATGCCGATGATCACGTAGGTCAGCAAGGTGGTGGTGGCGTAGGCGCTGCCCTGGCCCAGATCAAGGCGCGACAGCACCAGAACCTCCAGCAGCCCGGGCAGGTTGCGCGCCAGCGCGATACTGATGCCGATGATGACCAGCGCACCGATCACGTCGCCGATGCTGATGGGCACCATGCTCATGTTGGCACCGCTGCCGCTGGTGTATTCGTACAGGGTGATGTTGTCCAGGTAGGAGAATACCGAGATCAGGTCAGCCCACACCCAATACAGCACGCCGACAAAGCACGCGAGCAAGGCCAGACGTATCAGGCGCAACGACTGTTGGTTGACCTGTTCGATGTCCAGCGTAGGTTCTTCGATAATGGCGTCGTTGCCTTCGCCTGCTTCCTTGGCTGCCTGACGCTTGGCCAGTGCGCGTTGATAGGCCAGGCGACGTGCCGCGACCGCCAGGCCGCGTACAAAGGCCGCTTCTACCACCAGCCAGAACATCAGCAGGTAGAGGGTGTTGATCAGGCGGTCGCTGAGTTTGAGCGCGGTGTAGTAGTAGCCAAAGCAGACGGCAACAAACAGTGCCAGCGGCAGCAGGGCAAAGGCAAAACCGAGCAACTTGCGCAGGCGGTAGGCTTTGGTCGCGGTCTCGAAATCGTTGAGCAGCAGGCGGCACAGCAGCCAGGCCATGGCGGCGTAACAGCTCAGTACCACGAGGATGCCCAGTACATCGTCTGCCAGCGCTGCAGGTTGCTGCTCGGCAAACGCAACCACGGCCACCAGGGCCAGGACCACAAAGCCGAGCTTGCGAATCCAGTTTTGCAGGAACTCAACCAGCGGTTTCTCCCAGCGGAAATGCAGTTCGGCTACGCCACCCGGCGCCAGGATCCGGTATGCGGTGTAGAACACCAGCCAGGCTTCAGCCATTTGGATCAAGGCTGCGCCCGTGTTGACGTTCATGCCCCGGGCATCGGTCTGCAGGGCATACCCGCACAGTGCCAGGGCCAGCGACAGGGGCATGGCCAGCAGAATGTTGATCAGAATCGCCAGAGGCGTGTGCCATTGGCTGTCGCGCTTGAAGTGGCCAATGTCCTGATGAATTTTGTTCAATTTGCCGTAGAGGTATTTGCGCTTCCAGAGCAGGGCCACAACTACCAGCAAGAACGGCAGGAACAAAAGTGGCCGCTCCACCAGGCCTTCTGCCAGCTCGGTGACGCTGGAGCCCCAGGGCAGGGTGGTGATTTGTTGCTCAAGCTGGCTGGGGGCTGTTTCCAGCCATTCCAGATCCAGCGGCTTGTTGCTGGGGATCCAGAACATCTGCTCGTCCAGCGTGGCGCGCAGGCTTTGGGCGGTGCTGAGCAGTTGCTTCTGGTTCAGTTGCAGCGTGATGGATTCGTTGAGTACCGCGCTTAATTCGCGGTTCAAGCGGTCCAGCAGGTCGCTGCGGGTGTTGACCAGTTCAAGCAGGGTTTTACGCAGTTGCGGGGTGACTTGATCGGGGGGCTGGGTTGAAAGCAGGTTGTCGACGTAGCTTGTCGGGTTGCTGATCATCTCGCGTTGCTGGTTGATCTCAAACTGGTACAGACGGATATCGGCGATTTCGTCTGCCAGGTTTTTGTCCATTTTTTGCAGACGCGGCAGAGCCTGTTTCTGTTTGTAGAGGATCTTGGACAGCAGCAGACTGCCCTTGAGCACGTTGATTTGCTCGTCCAGCGCCTGATCACTTTGGGTGACGTTGTCCAGTTGCTGCTTGGTTTCAAGGTTTTGCTGGGTAACTTCGTTGAGGCGGTCAGTGCTGCGCAACAGGTAGTCGGAGAGCTTGAGGTTGATCGCGCTTTCGGTCGCCAGCAGGCTGCTGCTGCCGGATTTTTTCGCCTCGATCGATTGCTCGGTCACGGTCTGCTGCGACTGCGCCAGACGCTTCTGGTTGATCAGGGTTTGCAGCTCCTGGATTTCCTTGTCCTGGCGCGTGGTTTTTTCCAGCAGCAGGTCGTGCTGGCTGCCACTGAGGTCTTGCAGCAGGCTGTTGCCGGCCAGTTCCTGACGGCGCAGGGCGATCAGCGCGGCGAGTGAGGCGGCTTCGGCATTGAGCTGGTTACGCTGGTCGGCGGTGAGCAATTTGCCATTGTCGCGCCCTGTTTTCAGGATGTTGTTGATCTGCTGGATGCGCGTCTGGCTGTTGCTGATTTCGGCTTGAGCCCGCTCTGGCCGGGTCTGTGCGGCAATGCTCTGGCTGTTGGCAATGGCCAGGGCTTTTTGCAGTTCGCCCTGTTGTGTCGTGCGCTCTGCGAGCATTTGCTCCAGCTGCGGCACTGACAGGTCGCTGTAACGCTGCGCCATGGGCAAGACCTTGCTGGCCTTGAGCCGTGACAGCTCACGCTGGTTGTCGACGGTCTGGCGCGGCGCATTGGCGAGCTGCTGCTTGACGTCGTTCAGGCGCTGTTCGTAATCGGCCTTGTTGTCCAGCAGGGTGAGGGTCTGCTGGAGCACCGACTGCAAGGCTTTTTGGTCAGCGTCCGGAAGCTTGCGGTCAGCAATTTTGTCCAGACTTTGCTGCACGGCCTCGGTGGTGGGTGGTTCGGCAGCGTGGAGCGTGCCGACACAAAGGCTCAGGCCGAGCAGGACTGTTGCGAAGAACGTGCGCAGAGTTGGCATAGATACCGGTCAGACAAGAGACGGAAAGTTGGAGTTTAGAGGAACAGCCCGGGCCCCGGTGCACTTCCTTCGGGGAATCTGACGCCCACTTTGGCTATCTTGTTCCCGTCCATCACGGCGACAGTCCAAATGGTGTTGTTCCACTCCACCTGGTCACCGACCACCGGTGCGCCGCCCACCTTGTGTGCAATAAAGCTGCTGAGCGGGGTATTGGGGTCGATGCCCTCCAGCTTCAGGCCATACAGCGCCGAGACCGCGCCCAGCTGGGCGTCGCCTTCGAGCACAAAGTCGCCGAAGAAACGCAGGTCCAGACCACGGCTCGGTGGCTGGCTGAACAGTTTGCCCAGGGCAGGCAGGTTGTGTTCGTGGCCGATCACGCAGAGCAAATCACCGATTTCGAGGGTGGTACTACCCGACGGATGGAGCAGTTTCTGGTCGCGGAACAGGGCTGCGATGCGGGTGCCTTCGGGCATTTTCAGTTCACGCAAGGCTGCGCCGATGCACCAGTTTTGTGCGTCGAGGCGATAGACGAAGAGTTCCCATTCGCTGGTGACGTGGACTTCCAGCGCTGCGCGGGAGATCGGCGCCAGGTCCGGCGGTACCGTGACTTTCAGTAACTTGGCGACCCACGGCAGGCTGGTGCCTTGCACCAGCAGGGACACCAGCACGATAAAGAACGCCAGGTTGAAATACAGTTGTGCATTGGGCAGGCCGGCCATCAACGGGAAAACCGCCAGAATGATCGGTACCGCGCCGCGCAGGCCTACCCAGGCAATAAAAGCCTTTTCGCGACCGTGGAAGGCTTTGAAGGGCAGCAGCCCCACTATCACTGACAGCGGGCGGGCGAACAGGATCATCCACAGGGCCAATACCAGTGCCGGGATCGCGATGGGCAGCAAGTCGTGTGGGGTGACCAGCAGGCCCAGCACCAAAAACATGCCGATTTGTGCCAGCCAGGCCATGCCGTCGAGCATGTGCAAAATGCCGTGACGGCTGCGAATCGGGCTGTTGCCGATCACCAGGCCGCACAGGTAAACCGCCAGGAAGCCGCTGCCGTGCAGGGCGTTGGTCAGGGCAAAGACCACCAGACCGCCTGCGATCACCAGGATCGGATACAGGCCGTTGGCCAGGTTGATGCGGTTGACCATTTGCAGCATCAACCAGCCGCCGGCCAGACCGACCGCGCCGCCAATGCCGAATTCGCGCAGCAGATTGAGCAGCAGGCTCCAGTGCAAGCCGGTTTCGCCGCTGGCGAGCATGTCGATCAGGGTGACGGTGAGGAACACCGCCATCGGGTCGTTGCTACCGGACTCGATCTCAAGGCTGGCCGATACCCGTTCGTTCAGGCCCTTGCCACCGAGCAGCGAAAACACCGCTGCCGCATCGGTGGAACCGACGATGGCACCGATCAACAGGCCCTGGATCAGGTTGAGGTTGAACAGCCAGGCGGCCATCAATCCGGTCAGCCCGGTGGTGATCATGACCCCGACCGTGGCCAGGGACAGCGCCGGCCATAATGCCACGCGAAAGCTGGAGACCCGCGTGCGCAGGCCGCCGTCGAGCAGAATTACCGCCAGGGCCAGGTTGCCTACCAGGTAGGCGGTGGGGTAGTTGTCAAAAATAATGCCGCCGCCATCGACCCCCGCCGCCATGCCCACCGCAAGGATGATGACCAGAATCGGGATGCCCAGGCGCGAGGACAGGGAACTCACCAGAATGCTCGCACCTACCAGCAACGCGCCGATCAAGAACAGGCTGTTGATGGTCGTCGCATTCAAAGGCAGTACTCCAGGAAGCTCAAAAGACAGGATGCAGACGGAACATGCAGTCTGCGTGCCAGCGATTCTAACCTGCGCGATTGGCGGGCTGTCAAAAAGGTTTTCAATGTATTACGGCTTACACGTGCCCGGGGCCGCACAATCGCAATGAAGGTTTTTTCTTACAAAAGTATCGGGCCTTTCCTGCATTTTTATATTGGGCAAATTGTGTCTACTGCGCCCTCACTCTATATGCATGGGCGTGTTATGAACCCTTCAACTGCTACTGGCGGTATGTTGTTGGATAAAAGGGCGCGGTCTGACGGCGAGCGGGACGGGCTGTACGTCGTCTCCGTCAGCAAGTTTTTGTTGCTGTATGCGCTCACGGCGGGCGGGTACATGTTTTATTGGTCGTACCGCAATTGGGCGTCCTACAAAGAAGTGACCGGGGCGCCGATCACGCCGTTGATACGCGCTGTATTCTGGCCGTTTTTTATTCTCTGCCTGTTTGAGAAGGTCCAGAACGGCCTGGACATGAAGGGCCGATCATACTTCTGGCACCCCGAGACCAGAGGCTTGCTGATCATGTTTCTGGTCATGCTGT
>JBILYW010000058.1:0-9992 GCA_044377555.1 Pseudomonas sp. | reverse complement strand
GCGTCCGCGGGCAAGGTCATTGCAGCAGCTCCAGCGCCTGGTCGAGGGCGACAAAGAAACGCTCCAGGTCTTCCGAGTCGTTGTACAGCGCCAGCGAGACACGTATGGCCCCGGCCAGCCCAAAGCTTTTGAGCAGTGGCATGGCGCAGTGATGCCCGGCACGTACGGCAATCCCCTGCTCGGTGAGCAGGTGCGCCAGATCGGCGTTGTGCACGCCATCGACCACAAAGCTGACCAGCGCCAATTGTGGCGCCCCCAGCAGGCGAATGCCCTGGCGCTGCGTCAGGCCGTCGACCAGAAGTGCATGCAGTGCCGCTTCGTGGGCCTCAACGGCGGCCTGGTCGAGATTGGCCAGGTAGTTAAGCGTTGCGCCCAGCCCGATCACGCTGGCAATCGGCGGCGTGCCGGCTTCAAAGCCCAGCGGTGCCGGACGAAAGGTCGCGTGCTGATAGTCGGCGTCTTGCACCATCTCGCCGCCAAACTGCCAGTGCTGCAGGCGGGCCAGCGCTTCGTGGCGCCCGAACAGCACGCCCAGCCCGTCCGGGCCGTAGAGTTTGTGGCTGGAAAATACATAGAAGTCGCAGCCAAGCGCTTGCACGTCATGCCGGCCGTGGACGATGCCTTGTGCGCCATCAACCACCGTCAGCGCGCTTTGTGCCTTGGCCAGTGCCAGCAGCGCGGGCAGGGGTTGCCACACGCCGAGTACGTTGGACAGTTGGCTGACGGCCAGCATGCGGGTGCGCGGTGTGATCAGGCGAGCGGCAGCGTCAAGGTCGATCACGCCGTCGGCGTCCAGTGGCAGCACCACCAGGGTCAGGCCCCGGCGCTGGGCCAGCTGTTGCCACGGCAGCAAGTTGGCATGGTGTTCCAGGGCGCTGATAACGATCTCGTCGCCCGGGTTGAACAGGTGTTCCAGCCCGTAGGCCAGCAGGTTCAGCGCCGAAGTGGCGCCGTGGGTGAAAACAATTTGCCCGCAGTCGCCGGCATTGAGCCATTGCGTGACCTTGTGGCGGGTGTTTTCAAACGCCTGGGTCGCGTGGGCGCCCGGCAAATGTTGGGCCCGGTGCACATTGGCTGCGCCATTGGCGTAGTAATGCGTCAGTGCGTCGAGCAGGGCTTGGGGTTTTTGCGTGGTTGCAGCGTTGTCCAGGTAGGTCTGGTCCTGACGTTGCAAGGCGGCGATGGCTGGGAAGTCAGCGCGCCAGGGAGAAAGCAAAAGCATGGTGTTCAGGCTCTGTTGACGGGACCAGAAACTGGCCCCGTCAGTGGCAGACAGACGCTTAGTTGTGAGCGTGCAGTGCTTCGTTCAGCTCGATGGCCGACTTGTGGGTTTTGCATTCCACAGCGCCGGTTTGCGAGTTGCGACGGAACAACAGGTCTGGCTGACCCGCCAGGTCGCGGGCTTTGAGTACTTTGACCAACTGGTTGTTTTCGTCCAGCAGCGCCACTTTGGTGCCAGCCGTCAGGTACAGGCCGGATTCCACGGTGTTGCGGTCGCCCAACGGGATGCCGATACCGGCATTGGCGCCGATCAGGCAGCCTTCGCCGACCTTGATCACGATGTTGCCGCCACCCGAGAGGGTGCCCATGGTCGAGCAACCGCCGCCCAGGTCCGAACCCTTACCGACGAATACGCCTGCCGATACACGGCCTTCGATCATGCCCGGGCCTTCGGTGCCGGCGTTGAAGTTGACGAAACCTTCGTGCATGACGGTGGTGCCTTCGCCGACATAAGCGCCCAGACGGATACGTGCCGCGTCAGCGATACGCACGCCAGCCGGTACCACGTAGTCGGTCATTTTCGGGAACTTGTCCACCGAGAACACTTCCAGCAGCTCGCCACGCAGGCGTGCTTCGAGTTGACGCTCGGCCAGTTCGCCCAGGTCGATGGCGCCCTGGCTGGTCCATGCCACGTTAGGCAGCAACGGGAACACACCGGCCAGGTTCAGGCCGTGGGGCTTGACCAGGCGATGGGACAGCAGGTGCAGCTTGAGGTAGGCCTCAGGCGTGGTGGTCAGCGTGGCGTCTTCGGCCAGCAGGGTGGCGACCAGCGGCTTGTGGCTTTCGGCCAGGCGGGTCAGCAGGGCAGCTTGAGCAGCGTCTACCGGTTTGACGGCTTCAGCCATCTGTGCGGCTTGCGCGGTGGTAAAGGTGATTGCCTGGTTGCCACCGGTGTAGCCCAGGATTGGCGCGACGGCGGCAATCAGCTCGGCTGACGGGTTGATCAGGGGTTGTGCGTAGAACACTTCCAGCCATGCGCCTTGACGGTTTTGGGTGCCGACGCCGAAGGCTGCGCTGAACAGGGTAGTAGACATGCAATTACCTCTTACAAAAATAAATGGGCGGTCGATTAAAGAAGGGCCGCCGCATAAAAATCTGGCTTGAAGCCAATCAGGGTTTTGTCACCGAGATCGAGCACCGGGCGCTTGATCATCGAGGGTTGGGCGAGCATCAGTTCAATGGCTTTGGCTTGGTCGAGATCGGCTTTGCGTTCGTCGTCGAGCTTGCGAAAGGTTGTACCGGCGCGGTTGAGCACTACTTGCCAGCCGTGCTCGTTGCACCACCGGGTCAGGTGTTCACGGTCAATGCCGCTGGTTTTGTAATCGTGGAAATCGTAGCGCAGTGCATGTTCATCCAGCCAGGTGCGAGCCTTTTTCATGGTGTCGCAGGCTTTGATGCCGAAAAGGTGCAATGTCTTGCTTGAATCGGTCACGGAAATTGCCCCTCCTTTGGAGATGCGTGGAAATGAGCGGTCGCGGATTATGCCATGGGTCGCGTGCTTGGGCGTGGATGGCTTGAGCATCTCACGCTCTTGTGACATGTCGTCGCACTGCGACTTATGTTCAGGCTCCAGATTTGTCGACAGGGGCTACTATGACCTGCAATGCGAAAATGTTGCTAGCTGTGTCTTTTAGAAGCTGATTGTTCGGGAACCCTGTCGATATGCAAACCGCCTATACCGTCCTCATCCTGCTGACGCTGGTGGGTGTCTCGCGTCTATTGGGGCGTTTGATTCCCTTGCCTTTGCCGCTGGTACAAATTGCTGCCGGCGCGGTGCTGGCCTGGCCGACGCTGGGGCTGCATGTGGCGTTGAACCCGGAGCTGTTTCTGTTTCTGTTCTTGCCGCCGTTGTTGTTCTCGGACGGCTGGCGCATGCCCAAGCGCGAGTTTTGGCGACTGCGGGGGCCGATTCTGACGCTGGCAGTCGGTCTGGTGCTCTTTACGGTGGTGGGTGCCGGCTATTTCATCCACTGGCTGTTGCCGACCATTCCTTTGCCGGTGGCGTTCGCTCTGGCGGCCGTGCTGTCGCCAACCGATGCGGTGGCGGTGTCGGCCATTGCGCAGAACCGTTTGCCGGCGCCTTTGATGCACATGTTGCAGGGCGAAGCGTTGATGAATGATGCCACGGGCCTGGTGACGTTCAAGTTCGCTCTGGCTGCGGCCATTACCGGGGTGTTCTCCCTGGCCAACGCCAGCATGGCTTTTGTCCTGGTGGCTTGCGGCGGGCTGGCAACCGGTGTGGCGTTGAGCTGGCTGGTGGGGCGGTTCCGTTCATGGATGATCGCCCGTGGCTGGGATGACCCGGCCACCCACGTGGTGTTCATGTTGCTGCTGCCGTTTGCGGCCTATGTGCTGGCCGAGCGCCTGGGCGTTTCGGGTATTTTGTCGGCCGTTGCCGCGGGCATGATGCAGAGCTGGCTGGACTTGTTGCCACGTCAGACCAGCACCCGCTTGCTTAATCGCAGTGTGTGGTCGCTGCTGGAGTTTACGTTTAACGGTCTGATCTTCTTGTTGCTGGGCTTGCAGTTGCCCGACATCGTCAAGGCTGTGGTCCACCTTGAAACCACGCTGTGGCCCGCCTTGATGTACCGCTGTCTGGATGTGATCGCGATCTTTCTGGTGTTGTTGGCGCTGCGTTTTATCTGGGTGCAGAGCATCTGGCGCTTGTCGGGCCTGTTGCGCCGCTGGCGTGGTAAGGGCGAGCTGACAATGGTGCCGACGGCGCGTTCTTGCTGGCTGCTGACCGTGGGGGGTGTGCGCGGGGCCGTGACGCTGGCGGGTGTCATGTCGGTACCGTTGTTGATCAGCGAAGGCCTGGACTTTCCCGAGCGCGAGCTGCTGATTTTTATCGCTGCGGGGGTGATTTTGCTGTCGCTGGTGTCTGCCTGTATTGCCTTGCCGATTTTGCTGCGCGGTATTCCGAAGAGCCCGGACGACGACTTGCGCAAAGAAGTGCGCGAGGCCTGGCGCCGTACGGCCGAAGCGGCGATCCATGCGCTGGAGACTGAAGAGGTGGTTGCCCCCCTGACCCCGACGGACGCGGCCCAGGCGGCGCTGGCGGCTGAATTGAAGGCGCGGCTCATGTCCGAGTACCGGCATCAGCTGGAAGTGTTCAATGACTCGGCGGAGGCCCAGGCGCTGGCGTCACAGATGGACCTGCTGGAGAGCCGTCTGCGTCTCAAGGCGCTGCGGGCGCAGCGTCTGGAGTTGTACAGCTTGCGTCGGCATCACGAGATTGGCGATGACGCACTCAGGGAAATCCTGAAGGATCTGGACATGAGCGAAGCGAATCTGGGGGCGGTGAAGTAAGGAGTTGGCTCCTGCAAGGATCATATTTTGTGGGCGCCGCAGTACTTGTGGGAGCTGGCTTGCCTGCGCTGCAGGCACTGCGGTCTGTCAGGCAGACCGCAGTGATGCTATCGCGAGCAAGCCCGCGCCCACAGGTATGGGGAGGGTTTAGCGGCGGCGCAGGATGAAATCGCGGATCCGCTCGGCGGCCTCTACGCATTCAGCCAGTGGCGCGACCAGTGCCATGCGCACGCGGCCTGCTCCAGGGTTGAAACCGTCGACTTCGCGGGACAGGTAAGAGCCCGGTACCACGGTGACGTGTTCTTCGGCGAACAGGTCACGGCAGAATCCGGCGTCGTCGCCTTCAACCTTGGGCCACAGGTAAAACCCGCCGTCCGGGCGCTGTACGTCCAATACCGGAGCCAGAATTGCCAGCACCGCATCGAACTTCTCGCGATACAGGTCGCGGTTGGTACGCACGTGGGCTTCGTCGTTCCAGGCGGCAATGCTGGCCAGCTGGGTTTGCACCGGCATGGCGCAACCGTGGTAGGTGCGGTACAGCAAAAATGCCTTGAGGATCTCGGCATCGCCGGCCACAAAACCCGAGCGCAGGCCCGGCAGGTTGGAACGCTTGGACAGGCTGTGGAACACCACGCAACGCTTGAAGTCTTCACGGCCCAGCGCCACGCAAGCGCTGAGCAGGCCCACCGGCGGCGTATTTTCATCGAAGTACAGCTCGCTGTAGCACTCGTCTGCGGCGATCACGAAGTCGTGTTCGTCGGCCAGGGCGATCAGCTTTTTCAGGGTTTCAAGCGGGATCAGGGCCCCGGTCGGGTTGCCCGGTGAGCACAGGAACAGGATCTGGCAGCGCTGCCAGGTCTGGGCAGATACAGCGTCGAAATCCGGGTTGAAACCATGTTCGGCCAGGCATGGCAGGTAGTGCGGCTGGGCACCTGCGAGGAAAGCTGCACCTTCGTAGATCTGGTAGAACGGGTTCGGGCTGATCACTAGCGCGTCGTCGCCACGATTGACCACGGTCTGGGTGAAGGCGAACAGGGCTTCACGGGTGCCGTTGACCGGCAGGATGTTGCGCGCCGGGTCGAGCCAGCCTTTTGGCACGTCAAAGCGGCGCTCGGCCCAGGCGGCGATGGCTTCGCGCAGCGCCGGGATACCCAGGGTGGTCGGGTATACCGCCATCTGGTCGAGGTTGTCAGCCAGCGCCTTGGCCACGAAGTCTGGCGAGCGGTGTTTGGGTTCACCAATCGACAGTGCAATCGGGCGTTTGTCCGCGTTGGGCTGCACGGCGCCAAGCAGGGCGCGCAGTTTTTCGAACGGATAAGGCTGTAACTGATTCAGAGCGTTGTTCATGGGGTGCGGGTCTCACTCGGCGGCGGTTAAATGCTCAGGCGCCACGGTTCTGGGGTTGAGTCCTGATTGACCGTCAATTGCTCGACGATGGCTTCCTGCAAGCGCATGCACAGTTGCGGGTCGGACAACGGCTGGTTGTTTGCGTCGGTTATGAAGAAGACGTCTTCGACACGTTCGCCCAGAGTGGCGATCTTGGCGTTTTGCAACGACAGGTCGAACTCCAGGAAGATCATCCCGATCCGCGCCAGCAGCCCCGGGCGGTCAGGGGCGCTGAGTTCCAGTACGGTGACCGGGCGCTGGGCGTCATTGTGGATCGTCACTTGTGGCGCGAAGGCAAAGTGCTTGAGCTGGCGCGGCACCCGACGCTGGATGATGGTCGGGTAGTCATCCGGGTTGCGCAGGGCTTCGGTCAGGCCTTTGCGGATTTTTTCAATGCGCACCGGGTTGTTGCCGATCGAGTCGCCGTCGTTGTCGAGCACGATATAGGTGTCGAGGGTGAACTGGCTGCTGGAGGTGATGATGCGTGCGTCATGGATGTTCAGATTGAGCTGGTCCATGGCCGCCACGGTCACGGCGAAGAAGTCATGCTGGTCGGGTGCATAGATGAAGATCTGCGTGCCACCTTCGAACTCGCGCTGGGTCGTTTCCTTGATCAGCACCAGCGGACCGCCATCGGCGGGCTGTTGAAGGATGGCCTCGGTGTGCAGGGCAACGTCGGCCGAGCTATGGCGCAGGAAGTAGTCATCGCCCAGCTGTGACCAGAGCTGCTCGACATCATCCTGGTCGGTGCCGCCGCGCACCAGAATGTCCAGCGCAGCGCTTTGGGTCTGGCGGATCTGTTCTTCACGGTCCACCGGGTTTTCCAGGCCGCGGCGCAAGGCGCGCTTGGTTTCGGTGTAGAGCTGGCGCAACAGGCTGGCGCGCCAGGAGTTCCACAGCGTCGGGTTGGTGGCGTTGATATCGGCGACGGTCAATACGTAGAGGTAGTCGAGGTGGGTTTCATCGACCACGATCTGGGCAAAGTCGTGGATGACTTGCGGGTCCGAGAGGTCCTTGCGCTGGGCGGTGGTCGACATCACGAGGTGGTTTTGCACCAGCCAGACGATCAGGCGCGTGTCCCAGAGCGGCAACTGGTGGCGAATGCAGAACGCCTCGGCATCCACGGCGCCAATCTCGGAGTGATCGCCGTGACGGCCCTTGCCGATGTCGTGGTAAAGCCCGGCCAGGTAGATCAGTTCAGGCTTGGGCAGCTTGGCCATCAACTTGCTGGCCAGCGGGAATTTCTCGGACACCTGGGTGTACTGCAACTTGCGCAGGTGTTTGATCAGATTCAGGGTGTGGGCGTCGACCGTATAAATGTGGAACAGGTCGTGCTGCATTTGCCCGACGATAAAACCGAATTCGGGCAGGTAGCGCCCCAGGATGCCGTAGCGGTTCATCCGGCGCAGGTTGCGGTGGATGCCGATCTTGCACTTGAACAGCTCGATAAACAGGCTGGTGTTGCGGATGTCTTTACGGAAATCGTCGTCGATCAGGTAGCGGTGTTCGCGTAAAAGGCGAATCGTGTCGGCCCGCACGCCCTTGATTTCGGGGTGTTGGGCCATCAGCAGGAAAATTTCGAGCATGGCAAACGGCGTGCGCTTGAACACGTAGTCGCTGGTGGCTTCGATGTAACCATCGTGCAGCTGGAAGCGCGAGTTCAGCGGCGTTGGCGGCGCTTCGTCTTCGGGGGCGAGGATCACCTCTTCGAAGTGCTGGATGATCAGGTCGCTGAGCTGGGCAATGCTCATGACCACCCGGTAGTACTGCTGCATGAAGTTTTCGATGGTCTGCTTGGCATCTTCGCCGGTAAAGCCGAGCAGTTCGGCGATGCTGCGCTGATGATCGAACAGCAGGCGGTCTTCGGAGCGGCCTGCGAGCATGTGCAGGGCATAGCGCACCTTCCACAGAAACTCTTGGGAAGACGCAAGCAGGGCGTGTTCGCTCTCGACCAGGAAGCCTTCGCCGGCCAGGGCGCGCAGGTTCAGGGTGCCGTACTGGCGACGGGCTACCCACAAAATGGTCTGGATATCGCGCAGGCCGCCAGGGGAGCCTTTGACGTTGGGTTCCAGGTTGTATTCGGTGTCGTTGTACTTGTGGTGACGGGCTTTTTGCTCGGCGCGCTTGGCCAGAAAAAAGTCCTTGCTGGGCCACATGTGCGCGGTGCTGGTGACATCCAGCATGCGCTGGCGCAAATGTTCGGGGCCCGCCACGGTGCGGCTTTCCATCAGGTTGGTGATGATGGTCAGGTCGGCACGGGCTTGTTCGGCGCACTCATCCACCGAGCGCACGCTCTGGCCGACTTCCAGGCCAATGTCCCAGAGTAGCGTCAGAAAGCGTTCGATGGAGTCGCGGAAAATTTCGTGATCAGCGTTGTCCAGCAGGATCAACAGATCGATGTCGGAGTAGGGGTGCAGTTCGCCACGGCCATAGCCGCCGACGGCGACCAGGGCGATGTCGGCCTGGTCGCTCCAGCTGAACTGATCCCACGCCTGTTGCAGGATGTTATCGACGAACCATGCACGGTCTTCGATCAGACGGCGAATATCGCGCCCTTTTTTGAAGCGTTCGTCGAGCACCTCTCGTGCCTGGCGGATCGCCTTTTTGAATGCGGCAATGGGGCTTGCCTTTAATGCCAGCTCGGCCTGGAACTGGCCGCGGTCAAAAAGTTCTGGATCCACCTGCGGCATCGATTGGCATTCCTTTCGTGGGTTTTACTATTTAAACGGTGACAGCAGGCAAGTATCAGGCCGAGACGCGCGGGATGGTGTCATCGCTACGCAGGGTGAAAATCTCGTAACCGGTGTCGGTCACCAGCAGGGTGTGTTCCCACTGTGCAGACAGCTTGCGGTCCTTGGTGATTGCGGTCCAGCCATCGCCCAGCACCTTGGTGTCGGCTTTGCCCTGGTTGATCATCGGCTCGATGGTGAAGGTCATGCCGGCCTTGAGTTCCATGCCGGTGCCTGCGCGGCCGTAGTGCAGGATTTGCGGCTCTTCGTGGAACACCTTGCCGATGCCGTGGCCGCAGAACTCGCGTACCACCGAGAAGCCGTTCTTTTCAGCGTGCTTCTGGATCACTTCGCCGATATCGCCCAGGCGGCAGCCCGGTTTGACGATCTCGATGGCCTTGTACATGCATTCCTGGGTCACTTGCGACAGGCGCTCGGCCCAAACCGGTACTTTACCGACGTGGAACATGCGGCTGGTGTCTCCGTGGTAGCCATCCTTGATCACCGTGACGTCGATGTTCAGGGTGTCACCGTCTTTCAGGGCCTTGTCGCCAGGGATGCCGTGGCACACCACATGGTTGATCGACGTGCAGATGGACTTCGGGAAGCCTTTATAGTTGAGCGGAGCAGGGATGGCCTGCTGCACGTTGACTATATAGTCGTGGCAGATGCGGTCCAGCTCTTCGGTGGTAACGCCGGGCTTGACGTGCTCGGCAATCATTTCCAGGACTTCGGCGGCCAGTTTGCCGGCGATACGCATTTTTGCGATGTCCTCGGGGGTTTTGAGGGTGACGGTCATTCGGGCTCTCTTCGCGCGTTGGCGCTCATCATCAGGATTGCGGGTGTGCTGTGTATAGCTGCACACCGTCATAAAAACGCGATTCTAACAGACGGTCGGCGTTAATCATGAGCCTCTCGCCATCGCTTCTCTTAATAGAATGGGGCATTCTGGGCCTATTCCAAGGCGTGCGCAAAAGCGTCTGGAATAAAGTCAGAATCCGCACTTCGTTTTTTGACCATCTTGTGGTATAAAATGCGCCGCTTTGCGGGTATAGCCCGCAGAGCACAAACCCACACACGTGTCGACACGATGACCTGGGTGCCTTCAGCTTGAAGCTGCTGGTTGGTCGTTGGGATACGTGGAGGCCTAACCCGACTTATTAAGGAACTATCATGTCCCAAGTCAACATGCGCGATATGCTGAAGGCCGGTGTGCACTTCGGTCACCAAACCCGTTACTGGAACCCGAAGATGGGTAAATACATCTTTGGCGCGCGTAACAAGATT
>JBILYW010000057.1:0-10028 GCA_044377555.1 Pseudomonas sp. | reverse complement strand
CTCCTGATAAATAAAGCCGCCACTATACATTCACCCTCGCCAAGACAAAGCCGGCCACCGGGATTAGAATGGCCAGCATTCTCTTTTGGTGACAGCGATATGACTGATCAGCGCAAAGGCAGCGATGCCGAACCCACCACTCACTTCGGCTTCAAAAACGTACCCGAAAGCCAAAAGGCCGAAAAAGTCGCCGAGGTTTTCCACTCCGTAGCCGGTAAATATGACCTGATGAACGACGTTCTGTCGGGCGGCATGCACCGTCTGTGGAAGCGTTTCACCATCGAGCTGTCGGGCGTGCGCCCAGGCAACAAGGTGCTGGACATCGCCGGCGGTACAGGTGATCTGGCCCGCAAGTTTTCGCACCTGGTTGGCCCGACCGGCCAAGTGGTGCTGGCCGACATTAACGCCTCCATGCTCAAGGTCGGCCGTGACCGCCTGCTGGACAAGGGTGTGGCCGGCAATATCGAGTTCGTTCAGGCCGATGCTGAAAAGCTGCCGTTCCCGGACAACTACTTCGATTGCGTAACCATCGCTTTCGGCCTGCGCAACGTGACCCACAAGGAAGACGCCCTGCGTTCCATGCTGCGCGTGCTCAAACCGGGTGGCCGCCTGTTGGTGCTGGAGTTCTCCAAGCCGACCAACGCGTTGATGTCCAAGGTCTACGACGCTTACTCGTTCGCCTTCATGCCGATGGTGGGCAAGCTGATCCTCAACGACCCGGAAAGCTATCGCTACCTGGCCGAATCGATCCGCATGCACCCCAACCAGGAGACGCTGAAGTCGATGATGGTCGAGGCCGGCTTTGACCGCGTGACTTATCACAACATGACCTCCGGCATCGTCGCCCTGCATCGCGGCATCAAGCCCTGATGTTGCTGCGCGGCCTTCTCGCCAGCGTCGAAAACGGCATCAACCGCGTTTTGCGGCTGGACAGCACGGCCCTGGCGCGCTTGCGCCCCCTGACCGGCAAGTTGATTGCCGTCGAATGCGCAAGCCCCTCGCTGAACCTGTTTATCCTGCCCAGCGATGAAGGCCTGCTGCTGGCTACCCAGTGGGCAGCCGATCCCGACTGCACCCTGCGTGCGCCCGCCACAAGCCTGCTGCGCCTTGCGCTGAGCAAGGACAAAAGCGCCATCCTGCACGGCCCTGACGTCGAGCTCGAAGGCGACAGCGCGGTGCTGATGGAACTGGCGGCAGTGCTGCAAGACCTGGAGCTGGATTGGGAGTACGAACTCTCGAACTGGATCGGGCCGGTGGCCACGGCATTGATCGGTGGTCACCTGCGCAGCCGCGCCAACTGGTATCAGCAAGGGTTCGCCAGCCTCAATCAGAACCTTGCCGAATACCTGAGCGAAGAAGCCCGCACCTTGGTCGGCGAACGTGAAGCGCAAGCGCGCTTTGACGAACTCGACCAACTCAAACTCGACCTGGATCGCCTTGAGGCGCGCTTTGAGCGCCTTTCCCGATCCCACAATTCCAGCGATAACGCATGAAGCTGCTTGCCATACGCCGTTTGTTTCGTATCCAGCGCGTCGTCATTCGCTACCGACTGGATGACCTGCTGTTCGCCCTGCCTTTGCCGTGGTGGATGCTGTCACTGCGCTACGCACTGCCGTGGCGCTGGTTCCCGCGCAAAAAGCTGGAGCTGAGCCGGGGTGCAGCCCTGCGTCTGGCCTTACAGGATTTGGGCCCGATCTTTATCAAGTTCGGCCAGATTCTCTCGACTCGCCGCGATCTGCTGCCCGCCGACATCGCCGATGAGCTGATGCTGCTGCAAGACCGGGTGCCGCCGTTCGACCCGCAAGTGGCGGTCAAGCTGATTGAAGAGCAGCTTGGTGCCAAGATCAGCGAAGTCTTCAGCCGTTTCGACATCGAACCGCTGGCCTCGGCCTCGGTGGCCCAGGTGCATTCGGCCAAGCTCAAGACGGGCGAAGAGGTGGTGGTCAAGGTTGTGCGCCCCGGCCTCAAGCCGATCATCGGTTCTGACCTGGCCTGGCTGTACATCCTGGCCAAAACCGCCGAACGCCTGAGCGCCGACGCCCGCCTGTTGCACCCGGTGGACGTGGTCACGGACTACGAAAAAACCATTTACGACGAACTCGACCTGCTGCGCGAGGCGGCCAACGCCAGCCAGCTCAAGCGCAACTTCGAAGGCTCGCCGCTGATGTACGTCCCGCAGATCTACTGGGACTGGTGTCGCCCCAAAGTGCTGGTGATGGAGCGTATCTACGGGATTCAGGTCACCGACCTGCAAGCGCTTGCCGATCAGCGCACCGACATGAAGATGCTGGCCGAGCGCGGGGTCGAGATTTTCTTCACCCAAGTGTTCCGCGACAGCTTCTTCCACGCCGACATGCACCCCGGCAACATCTTTGTCAGCACCGTCAACCCGTGGGCCCCGCAATACATCGCCATCGACTGCGGTATCGTCGGCAGCCTGACCCCCGAGGACCAGGACTACCTGGCGCGCAACCTGTTCGCCTTCTTCAAGCGCGACTATCGCCGCGTGGCACAGTTGCACATTGATTCGGGCTGGGTACCGGCGCACACCAAACTCAACGAGTTTGAAGCGGCGATCCGTACCGTGTGCGAGCCGATCTTCGAAAAACCGCTCAAGGAGATTTCCTTTGGCCAGGTGCTGATGCGCCTGTTCCAGACGGCTCGACGCTTCAATATGGAAGTCCAGCCGCAGTTGGTGTTGCTGCAAAAAACCCTGCTCAATATCGAAGGCCTGGGGCGTCAGCTGTACCCCGACCTCGATCTGTGGAACACCGCCCAGCCGTTCCTGGAACGCTGGATGCGTGAGCGCGTCAGCCCCAAGACCCTGCTGCGCAACCTGCACAGCCAGGTCGAGCAGATCCCGCATCTGGCCGGAATGACCCGCGACCTGCTGGAGCGCATGTCGCAGCCCCATGCCAATAATCCGCAGTTGATCGTGCGCGAATCCCGCGACGGCTGGTTCCTGCGTCTGATCGGTGCCGGGCATTTGGCCGCAGGTGCCTTGCTGGCCAGTATCGGGCCACTGCACACTGCGGGCTATTGGCCTGCCGGAATCATGCTGGCCGTAGGCTTGTATCTGATCGTGCGCCGATAGCCAGCCCCGGGCGAGGCTGGCAAACTGTGAATTCACCAGGCCTTGACCACAGGGTTGAGGCCGGTTGTCGGAGTCGAACATGAAAGACTGGCTGGACGAGATCAAATGGGACAGCGACGGCCTGGTGCCGGCGATTGCCCAGGACCACAAAACCGGGCGCGTGCTGATGATGGCCTGGATGAACCGCGAGGCGCTGAGCCTGACCGCGGCCGAAAACCGTGCCATTTACTGGTCACGTTCCCGTGGCAAGCTGTGGCGCAAGGGCGAAGAGTCCGGTCACGTGCAAAAGCTGCATGAAATGCGCCTGGACTGTGATGCCGATGTAATCATCCTGATGGTTGAGCAAATCGGTGACATCGCCTGCCATACCGGCCGCCAGAGCTGCTTCTACCGCGTATACGAAAATGCCGAGTGGAAGACCGTCGACCCGGTGCTCAAAGACCCCCACGCCATTTACCACGCAGGGCACTCCCATGACTGACACCTTGAGCCGCGTTGCCCAGGTGCTTGAAGCACGCAAAGGCGCAACGCCCGACAGCTCCTATGTCGCCAGCCTGTACCACAAGGGTCTGAACAAGATTCTGGAAAAAGTCGGCGAAGAGTCGATTGAAACCATCATCGCCGCCAAAGATGCCGCCATCAGCGGTGATTGCAGCGATGTGATCTACGAAACGGCCGACCTCTGGTTCCACAGCATGATCATGCTGGCCCAGCTGGGGCAGCATCCTCAGGCCGTACTGGATGAACTGGAACGTCGCATCGGCACCTCCGGCCACGTAGAAAAAGCCTCGCGGCCGTCCGCCTAAATCACTTTGCAAAGGAACACATCATGGGCATTTTTGACTGGAAACACTGGATCGTCATTCTGGTAGTCGTAGTCCTCGTCTTCGGCACCAAAAAACTCAAAAACCTGGGCACCGATGTCGGCGAATCGATCAAGGGCTTTCGCAAAGCCATGAACGACGACGAAAAACCTGCCGAGCCTGTGGTTCCTCCTGCACAGCCAACTGCCGCGCCGCAGCCACACACCACTTCGACCCTGAACGAGCCGCACACCATTGACGTGCAGGCGCAGAAAGTCGAAGAGCCGACCCGCAAAGACGTGTGAGCCAAAACTAATGTTCGGTATCAGCTT
This sequence comes from Pseudomonas sp., assembly GCA_044377555.1. Classification (GTDB taxonomy): domain Bacteria; phylum Pseudomonadota; class Gammaproteobacteria; order Pseudomonadales; family Pseudomonadaceae; genus Aquipseudomonas. The sequence continues at coordinate 5,799 of JBILYW010000057.1, read as the reverse complement.
CAGTGAACTGCTGCTCGTTGGCCTGGTGGCCCTGCTGGTGCTCGGCCCCGAGCGGCTGCCGGGTGCAGCGCGCACGGCGGGCCTGTGGATCGGGCGCCTGAAACGCAGTTTCAATGCGATCAAACAGGAAGTTGAACGTGAAATCGGCGCCGACGAAATTCGTCGGCAGCTGCACAACGAACACATTCTGTCGATGGAAGAGGAAGCCAAGAAAATTCTGGCGCCCCTGCAGGACGCCGTGAAGCCCCTGACGCCGACCGAGCCCCCTGTGACCGCAGCTACTGTCGAGCCTGCGAGCCCCGCGCCCGTGAGCCTGAGCAAAACCGCGTCCGACCCTGCGCCTCAACCGGCAGCGCCACACGACCCTACCCTGCCACCGCGAGCCCCTTAAGCGCATGAGCGATAAGCCTGAACACGACCAGCCAATGCCGCTGGTTTCGCACCTGACCGAGCTGCGCACCCGCCTGCTGCGCTGCATCGCGGCGATTTTCATCATCTTTGCCGGGTTGTTCGCCTTCACGCAGCAGATCTACACCCTGGTCTCCACGCCATTGCGTGAATACCTGCCGGTGGGCGCGACAATGATCGCCACTGACGTGGCCTCGCCGTTCCTCACGCCGCTCAAGCTGACCATGATGGTCTCGCTGTTTATTGCGATACCGGTGATCCTGCACCAGATCTGGGGCTTTATCGCACCCGGTCTGTACAAGCACGAAAAGCGCATCGCCGTACCGCTGCTGGTCTCCAGCATCTTCCTGTTTTATGCCGGCATGGCGTTCGCCTACTTCCTGGTGTTCCCGCTGGTGTTCAAGTTCTTCGCCGCCGCCACCCCCGAAGGCGTAGCGATGATGACCGACATCAGCAGCTACCTAGATTTCGTCATGACGCTGTTCTTTGCCTTTGGCGTGGCCTTTGAAATCCCGGTGGCCGTGGTGCTGCTGGTATGGATCGGCATCGTCGACGTCAAATACCTGCGCAAGATCCGCCCGTACGTAATCATCGGCTGCTTCGTGGTCGGCATGATCCTGACCCCGCCGGACATCTTCTCGCAAACCTTGCTGGCGATCCCGATGTGGATGCTGTTTGAAATCGGCATTCTGTTTGGCAGCCTGATCAGCAAGAACACGCGCGGTGAAGATCCGGACGAACAACCGGCGGACAACGACGCCCAGCCGCCAGCGCCACAAGCGTGAACCTGCTGCTCCTCGAAGAGGCTGATTTCATTGCCGCCGACCGTGTGATCCTGCGCGATCGGCGCCTGACTCACATGCAGGAAGTTCACCGTGCCGCTGTCGGCGACAGCCTGCGCGTCGGGCGGATTGGCGGATTGATGGGCAGCGCCGAGCTGGTGCGTCTTGAGGCCAAGGAAGCCGAACTGGTTATCCACAGCCTCGACCTGCCGCCCCCGGCCAAACTGCCGCTGACCCTGTTGCTGGCCCTGCCACGCCCGAAAATGCTGCGCCGGGTGCTGCAAACCGTGGCCTCGATGGGCGTGCCCACAGTAGTTCTGGTCAACAGTTACCGGGTTGAAAAAAGCTTCTGGCAGACCCCGTTTCTGGAGCCCGAAGCGATTCGTGAGCAACTGATTCTTGGTCTTGAGCAATCACGCGACAGCGTCTTGCCCGAAATCATTATCGAAAAGCGCTTCAAGCCCTTCGTCGAAGACCGCCTGCCGGCACTGGTCGAAGGCACCCTGGGCCTGGTTGGCCATCCGGGTGATTACCCGGCCTGCCCGCGCGGGCTGGATGAGCCGGTCACACTGGCCATCGGCCCGGAAGGTGGCTGGATCCCTTACGAAATCGACTTGCTGGCCAAGGCCGGCCTGCAACCGGTACAACTGGGAGCACGCATCCTGCGGGTCGAAACCGCCGTTACCGCCCTGCTCGCCCGGTTGTTCTGACCTCCAGCTTGTGGGTGCGGGCTTGCTCGCGATGGCATCAACGGGGTAGCTCACACATACCGCGCAGTTTGCATCGCGAGCAAGCCCGCTCCCACAGGGGTAGCACCTGCGACGTTCGTCACACATCCAACCTCTGCCCTTCAGTTCTCCACCCGCGCGCCGATGCCCTTACAACCCGCAAAGACCTCCACGAGTCTCGGTCAGTAAAGGAGTATCACCATGTACCATCGGCTGGCCCAACTGCTCGGCAACATAAGCGTCAAACGTAAACTCAGCCTGGGCTTCGGTCTGGTACTGGTGTTGACCTTGTTGATTGCCGCCACCGGCTGGAATGGCCTGGTGTCCGTGATTGACCGGGGCGACAAGCTGGCCAACATCTCGAAAATTATCGGGCTGACCAAAGACCTGCGTATTGCACGCCTTGAATATGAGCGCCACCCCGGGGAAAGCACCCTTGCCGGCGTCACCCGCCAGCTGACCGAACTGGACAACGCGCTGGAGCTGTCCCGCGCACAGCTGGTATCTCCAGATGACCTGATTCTGGTCGAGCAGCAACTCAACGCCGTGACCGAGTACAAACGCGCCTTCGCCGACCTCATTCAGGGCTCACAACCCGCAGACCAGGCCATTGAGCGCATGCACCAGCAGGGCAATACCCTGATCGAACAGAGCCAGAAGCTTTCGGCACTGCAGGCGGCCAAACGCGACGCCGAAAGTCGCAAGGCCACAAGCCTGCTGATCGGTTGTGCACTGCTGGCCCTGGTGCTGGGGTTCATTGCCGCCTGGGTCATTACCCGCCAGATTGTTATCCCGCTGCAGCGCACACTAAGAACCGTTGAGCAGATCGCATCCGGCGACCTGACCCATGACCACGTGACCAACCGCCGCGACGAACTGGGCCAGCTACAGCAAGCCATTCAACGCATGACCACAGGTCTGCGCGAGTTGATTGGCGGCATCAGCGACGGTGTGACGCAAATCGCCAGCGCGGCCGAAGAACTCTCGGCGGTAACAGAGCAGACCAGTGCCGGGGTCAACAGCCAGAAAGTCGAAACCGATCAGGTCGCCACCGCCATGCATGAAATGGCGGCGACAGTTCAGGAAGTGGCACGCAATGCCGAAGAAGCCAGTGAAGCTGCGGTTGCTGCCGACCAGCAGGCCCGCGAAGGCGACAAAGTGGTCGCGCAAGCCCTCGCCCAGATAGAGAAGCTGGCGATCGAGGTCGGTCACTCCACCGAGGCCATGGGCCATCTCAAGCGCGAGAGCGACAAGATCGGCAGCGTGCTGGACGTGATCAAGTCGGTCGCCCAGCAAACCAACCTGCTGGCCCTCAACGCCGCCATCGAGGCAGCACGGGCCGGTGAGGCCGGTCGCGGGTTTGCGGTGGTCGCGGACGAGGTGCGCAGCCTGGCGCAGCGCACGCAAAAATCCACCGAGGAGATCGAGGAACTGATTGAGGGCCTGCAAAGCGGCACCCAGCAAGTGTCCAGCAGCATGGACAGCAGCCGCGCCCTGACCGACAACAGCGTTGAGCTGACCCGTCGCGCAGGCGAGTCACTGGGCAATATCACCCGCACGGTGTCGACGATTCAGGGCATGAACCAGCAGATCGCGGCCGCGGCCGAGCAGCAAAGCGCTGTGGCCGATGAGATCAACCGCAGCGTGTTGAATGTGCGTGATGTGTCAGAGCAGACCGCTGCCGCGAGCGAAGAGACTGCAGCGTCCAGCGTTGAACTGGCGCGACTGGGTACGCATCTGCAGACATTGGTGGGGCGATTCAAGGTCTGACAGCCCCCACACCCTCTGCGGGAGCGGGCTTGCCCGCGATTGGATCGCTGCGGTTTTACAGTTACACCGCGTCGCCTGTATCGCGAGCAAGCTCGCTCCCACAAGAGCAGCAGAGGGCTGCTTTTAAAGCACCTGCCGCAAAAACGCCTGGGCGCGCAGGTCTTTGGGCGAATTGAAGAAGTCTTGCGGGTTGGAGTCTTCCAGCAACTTGCCATGGTCAAAGAACAACACGCGGTTGGCCACTTCGCGGGCAAAGCCCATTTCGTGGGTCACGCAGACCATGGTCATGCCTTCGCGGGCCAGGGTCTTCATGACATCCAGCACTTCGCCGACCATCTCCGGGTCCAGCGCCGAGGTGGGTTCGTCAAACAACATCACCTTGGGTTCCATCGCCAGCGCACGGGCAATCGCCACGCGCTGTTGCTGGCCGCCTGAAAGGCGTGACGGGAACTCATTGGCCTTCTGCCCGATACCGACCTTCTCCAACAGCGCACGGGCCTTGGCTTCGCGCTCGGCCTTGCCACGCTTGCGCACGACCTTCTGCGCCAGGCACAGATTTTCGAGCACGGTCATGTGCGGGAACAGGTTGAAATGCTGGAACACCATGCCGACTTCACGCCGGTAGGCATTGACATCGGTTTTGGGGTTGGCCAGGTCCAGACCGTCAATGCTGACGGAACCGGAGTCGAAGTCTTCCAGGCCATTGAGGCAGCGCAGAAAGGTCGACTTGCCAGAACCCGACGGACCGATCACCACCAGTACTTCGCCCTGGGCGACGGTGGTGCTGACGTTGTCTACCGCGCGAACAATGTGCCCGCGGGTGTCGAAGACTTTTACCAGTTCGCGAACTTCAATCACTTTGCGCGAGCCTCCGCTCAAGCCGGCTGGCGAAATGCGACAGCGGCAGGTTGATCAACAGGTACAGGCCCGCAACGCAGAACAGGATTTCGAACGGCGAAAACGAGGTGGTGATGACTTCACGGCCGCTTTTGAGCAGCTCGGTAATGGCGATCACCGATACCAGCGAGGTGTCTTTGACCAGGCTGATAAATTGCCCGGCAAGCGGCGGCAGCACACGCTTGAACGCTTGTGGCAACACGACGTAGCGCATCGACTGGCTGCTGTTGAGCCCCAGCGAGCGGGCGGCTTCGTTTTGCCCGCGGGCGATGGACTGCACACCCGAACGCACGATTTCAGCCACGTAAGCACCGGTGAACAACGATAGCGCGGCAATACCGGCAAACTCGCGGGACAGATTGAGTACGGTGCCAATAAAGAAGTAGAAGATAAAAATCTGTACCAGCAGCGGCGTGCCGCGCACCAGTTCGACGTACAGCGTCGAGAGGTCGCGCAGGGTCGGGTTATTCGACAAACGGCACAGGCCGGTGGCCAGCCCGATGATCAAACCCAATACACCAGACACCAGCGACAACCAGACCGTGGTCCACAGGCCCCAGAGCAGCGGCCCTGCAGCCCAATGGCGGTTAACGCCAATCACGTCGCCTTCGGCCACATCGTCGCCCTCAGCCACTTGCAGGCTGTTGTCGGCAACGGTTACACGCTGTTCTTTGCCATCGTCGCCACGCAACACCACTTCGGCAGCATCGCCTTTGCGCACCAGTTCGATAACGGTCGAGGTTTCAGCGGCCCGCTGGGCTTCTTCGGCCTGATAGGCGAAGTACTGCGGCACCCGGTTCCAGCGCCACTCGTAGGACATCAATGAGGTGGCGTAATACAACGCACCCGCCAGACCGATGAGCACCAGCACGGTCAATACGTGCCAGGGCCACTGGGCTTTTTTTTGTTTGATCACTTTCAGGTTCCACGTTTTGTGTCGCTAGGGAGGCCATCATCGCAGGCAAGCCCGCTCCCGCAAACGGTGCGGGAGCGGGCTTGCCCGCGATTGATCAATCAGCCTTATTCCATGTCTTTGAGCCAGGCGGTGTCTTTGAACCACTTGTCATGGATGCGATCGTAGGTGCCGTCTTCGTGGATCTGGTGCAGGAAGTTGTTGATGTAGTTGATGCTGTCGTAGTCGCCTTTCTTCAGGCCGAAAGCCAGAGGCTCATAGGTGAATGGCTTGTCGAGGAACACCAGCTTGCCGTTACCGA
>JBILYW010000512.1:0-3279 GCA_044377555.1 Pseudomonas sp. | reverse complement strand
TGACACTTCGGGCAAGGTGATGAAGCCTGCAAAACTGAAAAACGGTACCGAGCTGAGCGTTGCAGATTTCGTTGAAATCGGCGACTGGATCGAAATCGATACCCGTGACGGTGGCTCCTACAAGGGCCGCGCCAAGGTTTAAACCTGGCGTCAACCGCGCGATGAAAAAGCCCGACTTCATGGTCGGGCTTTTTTTTGCCTGGCAAAAAGCCCCGGTTTAGCGCTTTGCCCCGCGCAGGCGACTGGTTAGCATGGGCGTTCACTAAGAGGGGCCGCAATGCTGATCGATTTTGCAATGTATGGGGCGTTGGGCGTCGTGCTGGGGGCGTTGGGCGGGTTGTTCGGGATAGGTGGCGCCTTGATCGCGATCCCGGTGCTGGGGCTCTGGTTCGGCCTTGATCAGCAAATGGCGCAGGGTACCGCTCTGGTGATGTCCGTGCCTAACGTGTATCTCGCGTTGTATCGCTATAACCAGCGCAACAAGATCGATCTGCGTCAGGCATTACCGCTGGTGTTGATGAGTTTTTGCTTCGCGTGGCTGGGAGCAACGCTGGCCGTGGGGGTGGATGCGCGCTTTATACGTTGGGGCTTTATTGGCTTTTTGCTGACTATCACCCTCTACAACCTGTTCAAGCTGTACGGCTCGCCCGGTCAGCCGGCGACCGGTTCTCGCTTTGGCTGGCCCTGGTTTGGCCTGCTGGGTGTGCTTGCCGGTACCACGGGTGGGTTGTTTGGCGTGGGCGGAGCGGTGGTCGCAGTGCCGGTGCTGACGAGTGTGTTCGGGACTACCCAGATAATGGCCCAAGGCTTGTCGCTGGCACTGGCGGCACCCAGCACCAGCGTCACTCTGTTGACCTATGCCCTGCATGGCGAAGTCAACTGGGTGATGGGGCTGGCGATGGCGTTTGGTGGTCTGCTGAGTGTCAGTTGGGGGGTAAAGCTTGCTTATGCGGCGCCCGAGCGCCTGTTGCGCGGTTTGTATTGCGCCTTTTTGCTGCTGTGCGCAGCCTTGTTGGCGATCAAGGCTTAAAGCCCTCAACGATGTACTCGGCAAAACACTCAATGATGGGCGAAGACCCGCTGTTGGGTTTGCGTAGTAGCACAATACTGGCGGAGGGCAGCTGTGGCAGGTTTTCCGCCTCGCCAATAATCCTCAAGTCGGGTGTGAGCAGGCTTTGCAGCTGGGCGGTCACGGCCAGCCCGGTACTCACCACGGCATTGATGGCTGCCAGGCTGGCGCTGGTATAGGCGACCCGGTATTCGCGCTGCTGGATGTCCAGTGCATTGCACGCCCAGGTTCGGCAAAAGCAGTCGGTATTGAACATCGCCAGGGGCAAGGGCGTTTGTTCGTGGGGCGAGTACCCTTGGGCCACCATCCACACGAAGCGCTCCTGGCGCAGGATCTGCCCCATTTCAGTGCCGGGCTTGCGGGTCACGATGGTCAGGTCCAGATCGTTGCGCTGCAGCAATTGCGACGACGGCTCGCAATGCACCTCCACGCTGATCAGCGGGTAGTCCTGGGCAAAGCGAGACAGTACGCCGGGCAAAAAGCGCATGACGTAATCATCAGGCGAACCGATTTTGACCGTGCCCACCATCTGCGGCTGGCGCAGTGTGTTGAACACCTCACTGTGCAGCTTGAGGATGCGTCGTGCGTAGCCGAGCAGCACGTGGCCCTCGGGGGTAAGGCTGACATTGCGCCCCTCGCGCTGGAACAGTGCACATTGCAACACGTCTTCTTCCAGCCGCTTCATCTGCATGCTGACCGCTGACTGGGTGCGATTGACCACTTCGGCGGCACGGGTGAAGCCGCCGTGATCGGCGATCGCGGCAAACGTGCGCAGCAGGTCGGTGTCGATGCTGGGGAATTCGGCCATTGATCAATCTCACAGATGTATCGCATAAGAAACATTCGTTGGATTGATCTTAAGCCCGGGCCGAGACTTGAGCCATACCCCAGGAGGGCTCAAGTGATGAAAGGTCGAAAAAGTGTGATGTGGTTTGCCCGTATATCCCGCTGGTATCAACTGTCGCGGGAAAGGGCGAATCTGAGGCAGATCAGTGATGCGGCGCTCAAGGATCTTGGGCTGAGCAGGGCGGATATCGAGATCGAAAGCCATCGGGCTTTTTGGGACGATCCGTTCAACAAGTGAGACGGGCTCACCTCAACCGACCTGTGGGAGCGGGCTTGCTCGCGATGGCATCAACCCGCTTTGTCTGAGGCACCGGGGTGTCTGCATCGCGAGCAAGCCCGCTCCCACAAGAGTTTCATCCGCAAGGTGGTGGATCAGCGCTTAACTTGCTTTAGCGTCTCGGCAATCAAAAACGCCAGTTCCAGCGACTGGTCGGCGTTCATGCGCGGGTCGCAGTGGGTGTGGTAGCGGTCCGACAAACCGTCTTCGGTAATCGGGTTGGCCCCGCCGATGCACTCGGTAACGTTCTGCCCGGTCATTTCGATGTGAATCCCGCCGGCGTAGCTGCCCTCAGCCTCGTGCACCTGGAAGAACTGCTTCACCTCGCCCAGGATCTGCGCAAAGTCGCGGGTCTTGTAGCCGCTGCTGGCCTTGATGGTGTTGGCGTGCATCGGGTCGCAGCTCCACAGCACCTGTTTGCCTTCGCCTTCAACGGCGCGAATCAGCTGCGGCAAGTGATCGCCCACCTTGTCGGCGCCCATGCGCACGATCAGGTTGAGGCGGCCCGGGTCGTTGTCCGGGTTGAGGATGTCGATCAGGCGGATCAGGTCTTCGTTGTTCATGCTGGGGCCGACCTTGACCCCGATCGGGTTGTTTACCCCGCGCAGGAACTCGACGTGGGCACCGTCCAGCTGGCGCGTACGGTCACCGATCCACAGCATGTGCGCCGAGCAATCGTAGTAATCGTTGGTCAGGCTGTCGCGGCGCACGAAAGCTTCTTCGTAGTTCAACAGCAACGCTTCGTGGGCGGTAAAGAAGCTGGTTTCGCGCAGTTGCGGCGAACTGTCCATGCCGCAGGCACGCATAAAAGCCAGGGTTTCGTCGATGCGGTCGGCCAGTTGGCTGTACTTTTCAGCCAGCGCCGAGTTGGCGATAAAGTCCAGGTTCCACTTGTGCACCTGATGCAGGTCGGCAAAGCCGCCCTGGGCGAAGGCGCGCAGCAGGTTGAGCGTGGCGGTGGACTGGTGATACGACTGCAACAGGCGCTCCGGATCGGGCACGCGGCTTTTTTCATCGAAGCCGATACCGTTAACGATGTCGCCACGGTAGGCCGGCAGTGTGACGCCGTTGATCGTTTCATCATTGG
>JBILYW010000056.1:0-10075 GCA_044377555.1 Pseudomonas sp. | reverse complement strand
CCCTGGCCGAGCCGCCTTGCGCCGCCGCAGTTCAGCACTCCCGGGCAGATACTGGATATTCAGGCCTGGGTCTATGAGTCGCCGGGTGCCCCCTTTCAATTGCACGCCGACCCGGCCGATGCGCCCTGGCCTCGGCTGGTGACGGCGGTCATGCCGGCCAAACTGTGGGCCGAACTGGGGCGCGAAGGTTTTGCCGATGAAGTGCGTATCGCCCCCGGCCCGGCTGCTTACCAGGCTGACTGGCCGCTGATTTCCACGGGCATGGGCCCGGAAAAACACACCGCGTATGCCGTGCAATGGTTCGCCATGGCGCTGGCCCTGTTCGGTCTTTATCTGTACCTCGGTTGGCACAATGCTCAGGAGAAACGCCATGGGAACGGCCATCAATCCGCCTGATACCCCGCGTGCCATCGCCCCGGCGACACGACGGCGCGGGCGGTTGCAGTTGATCCTGATCTTGCTGCTCACCGTCGGCCCGATGGTGCTGGCCACGGGCATGTACAAACTCAAGTTCTGGGTGCCCGAGAGCCGCAGCTATCACGGTGAAATGATCGGTAACGGGCAAAGCCGCGCCGCCCTTGGCGTGGCCACGGATGAACAGCGGTGGCAACTGCTGGTGACCGCGCCTCAAGGCTGCGCGGCCGATTGCCAGCAACTGGTGTACCTGGCCCGACAGCTGCAAATCGGTCTGGGCCGCGATGCCTCCCGTGCGTCCCACGGGTTGGCCGTCGCACAGCCGGTGAGTGCGGATTATGCCGCCAGGTTGCAACTCGAATACCCGCAGTTGCAGCGTTACACCCTGGACCTGCCGACTTATACACAGGGCGCCGAGGGCAACGGTGCGGCGCAACTGTGGATCATCGACCCCCACGGTAATCTGGTGCTGCGCTACGGCCCCGGGGTCAACGGCAAGGACGTGCTCAACGACCTGCGCCACCTGCTCAAGCTGTCCAATATCGGATAGGGGGATGTCATGGCCAAAGCCGGATTTCGTCTCGCCTTGCTGGCCACCTTGCTGGCGTTGGTGGTGGTATTGCTCGGCGCCTATACCCGCCTGACCCACGCAGGGCTGGGCTGCCCCGACTGGCCCGGCTGTTATGGTTTTATCAGCGTGCCCCGGACCGAGGTGCAACTGGCCCATGCCGAGCTGCACTTTCCCGATACGCCGGTGGAGGCCGACAAGGGCTGGAGCGAGATGACCCATCGTTATTTCGCCGGCACTCTTGGGTTGCTGATCCTGCTGCTGGCCGCCCGGGCCTGGAAGCAACGCCATATACCGGATCAACCCCTCAAGTTGCCGCTGTTCATCTTGCTGGTGGTGATTGCCCAGGCGGCCTTTGGCATGTGGACGGTGACGCTCAAGTTGTGGCCCCAGGTGGTCACCGGGCATTTGCTGGGCGGGTTCGCGACCTTGAGCCTGTTGTTTTTGCTGACCTTGCGCCTGTCCGGCGTATTGCCGGCGCTGGCCGTGCCGCGACGCTTGCAGCGCTGGGCCACGGCCGGGCTGGTGCTGGCGATCATGCAGATTGCGCTGGGTGGCTGGGTCAGTTCCAACTATGCCGCCGTGGCCTGTGTCGACGTACCGACCTGCCACGGGCAATGGTGGCCCGAGGCTGATTTCGCCAATGGTTTTCATCTGACCCAGCACATCGGCCCCAATTATCTGGGAGGGCAGCTGGACAGCGAGGCCCGCACCGCGATCCACCTCACCCACCGTCTTGGCGCATTGCTGCTGACCCTGGTATTGCTGGGTCTGGCCTGGCAGTTGCGCAAGGTCGGCATGACCCGGCTGGCAGGTTTGCTGCTGGTGGCGCTGGCCGCACAAATCAGCCTGGGGCTCAGCAACGTGCTGTTTGGTTTGCCGCTGGCGGTGGCGGTGGCGCATAACGCCGGAGGTGCGGCGCTGCTGCTGACGCTGGTGCTGGTCAACTACCACGCCCGCACCGCGCTGGTCAGGGTCAGGGCCCCGCGCTTTGCCCGCTGGACCTTCAGCCTTAAAGGAGAACAGCCATGGCGACCTTGATTGTCGAGCGCCCGCAGCAAGCGCTATGGCGTGATTACCTGGAACTGACCAAGCCCAAAGTGCTGGTGTTGATGCTGATTACTTCATTGGTGGGCATGTTTTTGGCGACCCGCGCCGGGGTGCCCTGGACGGTACTGGTCTTCGGCAATCTTGGGATCAGCCTGTGTGCCGGCGGCGCGGCGGCGGTCAACCATGTGGTGGACCGGCGCATTGACGCACTCATGGCCCGCACCCGTAAACGGCCATTGGCCCAGGGCCGTGTTTCGCCGCTGGCGGCGCTGGCATTTGCCCTGTTGCTGGCAGTGGCGGGCATGGTGTTGCTGCTGGTGTTCACCAACCCGCTGACGGCCTGGCTGACCCTGGCCTCCTTGCTCGGCTATGCGGTGATTTACACCGGGTTCTTGAAGCGGGCCACGCCGCAAAATATCGTGATCGGCGGGCTGGCCGGGGCTGCACCGCCGTTGTTGGGATGGGTGGCGGTGACGGGGCATGTCACCGCCGAGCCGTTGCTGCTGGTGCTGATTATCTTCGCCTGGACCCCGCCGCACTTTTGGGCGCTGGCCATTCATCGCAAGGAGGAATACGCCAAGGCGGATATCCCGATGTTGCCGGTGACCCACGGCGAGCACTACACCAAGGTGCATATCCTGCTGTACACCTTCGCATTGCTGGCCGTCAGCTTGCTGCCGTTTGTGATTCACATGAGTGGCTTGCTCTATCTGGTGTGTGCGCTAGGGTTGGGCGCACGCTTTCTGCATTGGGCGTGGGTGCTGTACCGTGGCACCCAGCCGCACGCGGCGATCAACACGTTCAAGTACTCTATCTACTACCTGTTCTTGCTGTTTATCGCGCTGCTTGTCGATCACTACTTAGTGTTGAACCTATGACTAGAACTCAAAAAACCGTCTTTATCCTTGTCGCGCTGGTGGCCCTGGTCATGGGCCTGACGTTTAACAAGATGATGTCGGGTAAAAGCCAGAGCGATAACACCACCCTGATTGATGCAGGAATCATTTTGTTGCCCCAGAGCCGTCAGTTGCCGGATCTGAAGATGACCAACCAGGACGGCCAGCCGGTGGTGATGAACGAGCTGAAAGACAAGTGGAGCATGCTGTTTTTTGGCTACACCTTCTGCCCGGACATCTGCCCGACCACCCTTGCCCAGCTGCGTCAGATCAAAAGCGAACTACCTAAAGAGGTGCAGGACAAACTGCAAATCGTGCTGGTCAGCGTCGACCCCAACCGCGACACGCCGCAGCAGCTCAAGCAGTACCTGGGCTACTTCGATCCGCAATTTGTGGGCCTCACCCCGAGCTCGATCGATGAGCTGCAAACACTGGCCAACGCGGTGAGCATTCCGTTCATTCCGGCCGATACCAGCAAGCCGAACTATACGGTCGATCACAGCGGCAATCTGGCGCTGATCGGGCCGGACGGCACGCAGCGGGGTTTTATTCGCGCACCGTTTAGCACGCCGAAGATGGTTGCCCAATTGCCGGGGTTGGTTGAACGCAAGTAAGGAAGGTTGCAGAAAACTGCTGTGTGGGAGCTGGCTTGCCTGCGATGCAGGCGGCACGGTATTTAAGACAAACCGTAATGATGCCATCGCGAGCAAGCCCGCTCCCACAGGGGGAAGGGTTTGCTCGCGATGGTGTGTGTCAGAACGCCGGAACGATGGCGCCTTTGTACTTTTCAAGAATGAAGGCTTTAACTTCCGGGGTGTGCAGGGCAGCTACCAGCTTTTGCATGTCTGCCGAATCTTTGTCATCCGGGCGAGCTACCAGAATGTTCACGTAAGGCGAGTCGCTGCCTTCGATGACCAGTGCGTCTTTTTCCGGGTTCAGCTTGGCTTCCAGCGCGTAGTTGGTGTTGATCAGCGCCAGGTCAACCTGGGTCAGCACGCGTGGAATGGTGGCCGCTTCCAGCTCGCGGAACTTCAGGTTTTTAGGGTTGCTGGTGATGTCCTTGACCGTGGACAGAATGTTGGTCGAGTCCTTGAGCTTGATCAGCCCGGCCTTGTCCAGCAGCAGCAGGGCACGGCCGCCGTTGGTGGCGTCATTGGGGATCACGACGGTGCTGGCGTCCTTGATCTCATCCAGCTTTTTGTACTTGCTCGAGTAAGCGCCCAGCGGCTCCAGGTGGACAGCGGCAACGCTGACCAGGTTGGTGCCCTTGGCCTTGTTGAACTCATCCAGGTACGGCTGGTGCTGGAAGAAGTTGGCGTCCAGACGTTTTTCGGCAACTTGCACGTTTGGCTGGATGTAGTCGGTGAAAACCTTGACCTTGAGGTTGACGCCCTCTTTGGCCAGCGCAGGTTTCACGAACTCCAGGATTTCAGCGTGAGGTACCGGGGACGCAGCCACCGACAGATCGCCCGCGTGGGCCGAGAACGCCGCTACAGCGGCCACAGCAGCAAATAACTTCTTCATTCAGCAACTCCTTGTGAACACCTGATTTCAGGTATCTGCCAGCCGTGGCTGGCGGTTACGTTTATTAACGCGGGTCGCGTTTACTTGCGCGAAAAGTGCACCACCAGCCTGTCGCCAACGGTTTGCAGAATTTGCACCAGAATCAGCAACAGCACCACCGTGACGATCATCACGTCAGGCTGGAAACGTTGGTAGCCGAACCGGATGGCCAGATCGCCCAGGCCGCCTGCGCCGACCACGCCCGCCATTGCGGTGTAGCCCACCAGCGTAATGGCTGTGACCGTGATCGCGGCAAAGATGCCGGGGCGTGCTTCTGGCAGCAGGGCATTGGTAATGATTTGACGCGTATTGGCGCCCATCGACTGAGTGGCTTCGATGATGCCGCGGTCCACTTCACGAAAGGCAGTCTCAACCAGGCGTGCAAAGAATGGCGTGGCACCCACCACCAGCGGCGGAATGGCCCCGGCAACACCCAGCGATGTTCCGGTGATCACTACAGTAAGCGGGATCATGACGACCAGCAGGATGATGAACGGCAGCGAACGCAGAATGTTCACCACGAACGACAGCGCGGCATACAGACTCTTTTGTTCGAGCAGCTGGCGCGGGCTGCACAGGAACAGCAGGATGCCCAGCGGCAGGCCGAGCAGCACGGTGAACAGCAGCGAACCGCCGAGCATGATCATGGTGTCGCCGGTGGCCAGCCAGATTTCGTACCAGTCGATATTGGCGAAAAAGCCCAGGAAGGATTCCATTAGCGCAGCACCTCCATATGAACGTCTGCAGCAACGAAGCGGGCGAAAGCCGCTTCCATGTCGCCACCGGTGATGGCGAGGGTCAGTTGCCCATAAGGGGTGTCTTTGATGCGGTCAATGCGACCGGCCAGGATGCTGTAGTCCACGCCTGTCTCGCGGGCAATAGTGCCCAGCAACGGTGCGTAGGTAGCTTCGCCCTGGAAGGTCAGGCGTACGATGCGACCAGGAACATGGGCGAAATCGTCGCGCTGCTCGCTTTCGTCGATCTGCTCGTCCTCCTGCACAAAGCGCTTGGTAGTCGGGTGCTTGGGGTGCAGGAACACTTCAGCCACCGGGCCTTGTTCAACGATAACGCCGCCATCCATCACCGCCACTTCGTCACAGACGCGACGGATCACATCCATCTCGTGGGTGATCAGTACGATGGTCAGCTTCAGCTCGCGGTTGATTTCAGCCAGCAACTGCAGCACCGACGCTGTGGTTTGCGGGTCGAGAGCGCTGGTGGCTTCGTCGCACAGCAGTACTTTGGGTTTGGTGGACAGGGCGCGGGCAATGCCCACGCGCTGTTTTTGACCGCCCGAGAGCTGCGCCGGGTATTTTTTTGCGTGATCGGACAAGCCCACACGCTCCAGCAGCTCGGCAACACGCTGATCGATGGCACTGCGGGACAATTCACCGGCCAGTGTCAGCGGCATCGCGACGTTATCAGCAACCGTCTTGGATGCCAGCAGGTTGAAGTGCTGGAAAATCATGCCCACTTGCTGACGGAAACGGCGCAGGCCGTTGGCGTCCATTGCAGTTACGTCTTCGTTGTCGACGATGATCTTGCCGCCGCTCGGGGTTTCAAGGCGGTTGATCAGGCGCAGCAATGTACTTTTACCCGCGCCAGAGTGGCCAATCAGGCCGAACACCTGGCCGCTCTCAACACGCAAACTGGTGGAGTGCAGCGCGGGGATGTCCTTACCGGCAACCCGGTAAGTTTTATGAACGTTATGAAACTCAATCACGTAGCGAACCTTGTGGGCGCGTAAATAGAAGTTCAGCGGTAAGCCGGGCACGCATCTTATCGTGCTCGCATATGCTTGACTTAGCATTTATTGGTGGCAAAACCTTTGATTTTGGAATAAGAAGTCAAAGGTCAGAAAATGCCAATCGCCGCGTGTGCCAGTTTTGCGCAAGGGCGCAAAACTCTGGGTTGGCACAGGCGGCGATCTTTTGTTTCAAGGCTTGCGCGGTGTCAGTACCAATTGCGCAGGCACATGGCGAATGATCTGACGCTCAAGGCTCAGATCAAACCCGGGGTCGAGCTTTTTAACCCGCTTGCCGATCAGTGTGGCCAACCATGGGTAGTCCGCTGTACGCGGGACTTGCAGGCTGACGGCGCACTGGTAATTGACGATATCTTGCGCGATCAAATCCAGTTGATGGCGAAGTTTCGCAATATCGGTGATGTTCAGCGTTACGGTGGTGCTTGGGGCAGCAGGGTCGATCACCTTGGCCGGTGGTCGGGCCTCGGCAGCCCTGAGGGCGGCTTCAGCCTTGTCCAGCTCGGCTTTGCGCGCCTGGGCGATGGCGCCCGTGACGCCGCCTGTCAGGGCCGGGGCCTTGGGCATCAAGGCACGGGCACGGCTCAGGGCTGTGGCAGCGGCGTTGACATCACCTTTTTGCAGAACGATCTGGCTGCGCTGCAAGTAGGCTTCCGCCAGCTGGCGCTGGTACTGCACCAATTGCGGATCATCCGGCGTTTGGGCCTGCAAGGCGCTCAGTTGGTCTTCTGCGGTCGCAAGTTCGCTGCTGGCCAGGTTTTGCTCCAGCTGTGCGATGGCCACAGCGCGTGCGTCAGCGGCAGTAATGTCGGCCGACGGCGTGCTTTGGCAGGCGCCCAGCAGCAAGGAAAATGCGGCCAGGAGCAAGTAACGGGAGTTGAACAGCTTCATTCCTGCGGCTCTCTAAGTGCGCAAAAAACAAGCAAGTCTACACCCCTCGACGGGGCAGAACAAAACTCAGCAGAAACAGTGCCGCGGCGCACACCACAATCGATGGCCCTGCCGGCGTGTCTTTGAACCATGACAATGCCAGGCCGCCACATACGGCCAGTATTCCCAGCACGCTGGCGCCCAGTGCCATTTGCTCCGGAGAACGGGCGTGGCGTTGGGCCGCCGCTGCCGGAATGATCAGCAAGGACGTGATCAACAGCACGCCGACGATCTTCATCGCCACGGCAATCACCACCGCGATCAGCAACATAAGGGTCAAGCGTAACGCTGCAACGGGCAAGCCTTCAACCTTGGCCAGTTCTTCGTGCACGGTAATGGCCAGCAGTGGCCGCCACAGGGCGACCAGGAGCGCCAGTACTGCGGCACTACCGCCCAGGATCCACATCAGGTCGTTCGGGCTGATAGCCAGCAGGTCACCAAACAGATATGCCATGAGGTCGATCCGAACTTCATGCATGAAGCTTAGTACGACCAGCCCGAGGGACAAGGTGCTGGGTGCGAGAATTCCGAGGAGTGTGTCGGAAGCAAGCGACTGGCGCTGTTGAAGCGTGACCAGCAACACGGCCAGGAGCAGGCAGCCCACGGTCACTGCGATCGTGGGGCTGACGTCCAGCAGAAAGCCCATCGCTACGCCCAGCAGGGCGGCGTGCGACAACGTGTCGCCGAAATAGGCCATGCGTCGCCACACCACAAACGAGCCCAGTGGTCCTGCAACGATTGCCAAAGCCAGGCCTGCCAGCAGGGCGTAAATCAGAAAATCAGCCATGCTTGCAGCCTTCTCCATGTACGTGGGTGGGCGCCGCAGGGGTGCCGTCGCTGACCACTGAGCCATGCAAGTCATGGGCGTGGTCGTGATGGTGGTGATAAATCGCCAGGCTTTGTGCGTTTTGCCCAAACAGCTCAACAAAGGCCGGATCGCCGCTGACCTGCTCCGGGTGGCCCGAGCAGCAGATATGGCGGTTGAGGCACACCACCTGATCGGTTGTGCTCATCACCAGATGCAGGTCGTGAGAAACCATCAGTACGCCGCAGCCGTGGCGGTCGCGCAGGCGGGTGATCAAGGCGTACAGCTCTGACTGACCGGCCACGTCCACGCCTTGTACCGGCTCGTCGAGCACCAGCAGTTCGGGTTTGCGCAGCAGGGCACGGGCCAGCAGCACGCGCTGCATTTCGCCGCCCGATACGCTCTGCACCGGGCTATCGATGACCTTTTCAGCGCCGACTTCCTTGAGCGCGGACAATGCCTGGGCGCGGTCTACACCGGGTACCAGACGCAAAAAACGCAACACGGACAACGGCAGCGTCGGGTCGACGTGCAGTTTTTGCGGCATGTAACCGACGCGCAGTCTGGGTTTGCGCCATACGCTGCCGCTGGTTGGCTTGAGCAGGCCCAGCACAGCCTTGACCAGCGTGGTCTTGCCGGCGCCGTTGGGGCCGATCAGGGTCACGATCTGGCCCGGCTCAACGCTCAGTTCAATGTTGTCGAGTACGTTTTGCCCGGCATAGGTCACGGTGACGTGTTCCAGGCGAATCAGTGCAGCGCTCATCAGGCCTCCCGGCAACCCGAACACAAACCGACCACTTCGACGGTCTGGCCTTCGACAGTAAAGCCGACATCGCGCGCGCTGTTGATAATCGCGTCGCTGATGGCTTTTTGTTCAAGTTCAATGGCGGCATGGCAATTTCGGCAGATCAGGAATTGGCCTTGATGCGGATGCTCGGGATGGCTGCAGCCAATAAAGGCATTGAGCGACGAGATGCGGTGCACCAGGCCATTGTCGAGCAGGAAGTCCAGCGCCCGGTACACAGTCGGCGGCGCGGCGCGGCGGCCGTCCTGCTCGCTGAGCACGGCCAGAATGTCGTAGGCACCCAGCGGCTTGTGGCTCTGCCACACCAGCTCAAGCACCCGGCGCCGCAATGCGGTCAGGCGCAAACCCTTTTGCGCACACAGAACGTCGGCTTCTGAAAGCGCGCTGTGGACACAGTGGGAGTGGTCATGGGGACGGCTGGCAAGCGGTGTGATGGGCATGGGCGGCGACGTTTTTTGAGAGAGACGTTATTATGTTACCTGTTTCAGCCACCCTGAGTGCTCATCGTGCCCCGTCTTTTTTCTCTTTTTCTTGCTCTAAGCGCCAGTTTGCTTGTGATTGGCCCGGCTCAGGCCGATGTCAGCGTGCTGACCAGCATCAAGCCCTTGCAGCTGATTGCCGCCGCCGTGCAGGACGGCGTGGGTCAGCCGGAGGTGCTTTTGCCGCCTAACGCATCACCGCATAACTATGCACTGCGCCCATCCGACGTACGGCGTGTGCAGTCGGCTGATCTTTTGTACTGGATCGGCCCGGACATGGAAGGTTTCATGCCGCGGGTAATCAAGACTCGAACATTGCCTTCGGTGACGGTGCAAAACCTGCCAGGTTTGAAACTTCGTCATTTCGCCGAAGATAGCCACTCCCACGAAGAAGATGCAGCCGAACACGATCACGATCATCGCCCTGGCACGCTGGATGCGCATTTGTGGCTGGCCCCGGGCAATGCGCGGGTGATTGCGGCCAGAATGGCGGCGGACCTGAGCGCCAAAGACCCCGCCAATGCGGCCAGATACCAAAGCAACCTCAAGGCATTCAATGAACGCCTGGATGCACTGGACGCTCGTCTGAAGTCCCGTATGGCCGCGATTGCCGACAAACCTTTCTTCGTCTTCCACGAAGGCTACGACTATTTCGAAAGCGCTTATGGCCTCAAGCACGCGGGTACATTCAGCGTGGCTTCCGAAGTGCAGCCCGGTGCCCAGCACGTAGCGGCCATGCGCAAGCGTTTGGAGGCAGTGGGCAAGACGTGCGTATTCAGCGATCCGCCACTGCGCCCGCGGCT
>JBILYW010000055.1:0-10083 GCA_044377555.1 Pseudomonas sp. | reverse complement strand
GAGCTGGATCTGGCCGCCGGCCGGGCCAACGGCCTTGAACCGGCCATGCTGGAGCGCCTGGCGCTGACCCCTGCACGCATCGACAGCATGATTGTCGGTTTGCGTCAGGTGGCAAGCCTGCCAGACCCCATCGGCGCGATCCGCGACATGAGCTACCGGCCCTCGGGTATTCAGGTAGGCAAGATGCGCGTGCCGCTGGGCGTGGTAGGGATCATCTATGAGTCGCGTCCGAACGTGACCATCGATGCTGCCAGCCTGTGCTTGAAGTCAGGTAACGCGACGATTCTGCGTGGTGGCTCCGAGGCCATTCACTCCAACCGTGCCATTGCGGTCTGCATTCAGCGAGGTCTGGCCGAGGCCGGGCTGCCGCCAGCCGTGGTGCAAGTGGTTGAAGTGACCGATCGTGCTGCCGTGGGCGCGCTGATCACCATGCCCGAGTACGTCGACGTGATCGTGCCTCGCGGCGGCAAAGGTCTGATCGAACGTGTCAGCCGTGACGCCAAGGTGCCAGTAATCAAGCATCTGGACGGCATTTGCCATGTGTACGTCAGTGCCCAGGCCGACCTGGCCAAGGCCCAGCGCATTGCTTTCAACGCCAAGACCTACCGTTATGGCATTTGCGGGGCGATGGAAACCTTGCTGGTGGATCAGGCCGTGGCAGCGCAGTTTTTGCCGGCAATGGCCGAACAATTTCGCGCCAAGGGCGTCGAACTGCGTGGCTGTGAACGCACCCGGGCGCTGATTGATGCGCTGGCGGCGAGCGAAGAAGACTGGAATACCGAATATCTGGACGCGATTTTGTCGATTCGCATTGTCGACGGGCTGGACCAGGCGATTGAGCACATCAATCACTATGGCTCCCATCACACCGACTCGATCGTGACCGAACATCAGGGTGATGCCCGGCGTTTTATGGCCGAAGTGGACTCCAGTTCCGTGATGCTCAACACACCAACCTGCTTTGCCGATGGATTTGAATACGGATTGGGTGCGGAGATTGGCATTTCTACTGATAAGCTGCACGCCCGCGGCCCGGTCGGTCTCGAAGGTCTGACCTGCGAGAAGTACATCGTGGTTGGTGATGGCCAGCTGCGTGGCCAGGAGCCAGTCTGACTTGGTGGTCCATAAAAGGTCAGTGCTGGCACCGATAATCGAAGCGTTACCCCGACGCATAGGCGTATTGGGCGGAACCTTCGATCCGGTGCATATCGGGCATTTGCGCGGCGGGCTTGAAGTGGCGGAGATGATGGAGCTCGACGAGCTGCGTCTGACCCCCAACGCCAGACCGCCCCACCGCGACCAGCCCCAGGTTTCGGCTATCGACCGTTTGGCGATGGTCGAGTGCGCTGTCGCCGGAGTGGCTACGCTAGTGGTGGACGCCCGGGAGCTGCAACGGGACAAGCCGTCCTACACGATCGATACGCTGGAACTGATGCGGGCCGAGATGGCCGCGGATGACCAGTTGTTTTTACTGTTGGGCTGGGACGCTTTTTGCGGCCTGCCCACCTGGCATCGCTGGGAAGAGTTGCTCCAGCATTGCCATATCCTGGTGCTACAGCGCCCGGATGCCGACAGCGAACCGCCGGATGCCTTGCGCAACCTGCTGGCAGCGCGCTCGGTAAGCGACCCGCAGGCCCTGAAGGGGGCAAGCGGACAGATTGCATTCGTTTGGCAGACGCCGCTCGCGGTATCCGCCACCCAGATCCGTCAACTGCTGGCCAGCGGTAAGTCGGTACGTTACCTGGTGCCCGACGCGGTCCTGGCCTACATCGATGCGCACGGGCTTTACCGTGCGTCGAACTAAAAAGGCGTGTTTCAAGGCGCGAATTGACGTGTATTGAAATACCCGAACATACGAGCAAAACGAGTTTTATATGACTGACAAAGATGTAAGCAAAGTAAAACGCAAAGGCACGTTCAAAAGCGCCCCACTGCCAGAAAAAACCTACAGCGCCGAGCCCCTCAAGGGTGAAGATCTGGTCAAGGTAGCTGTAACGGCTCTGGAAGACGTCAAGGCCCAGGATATCCAGGTTATCGACGTTCGTGACAAGCACAGCATCACTGACTTCATGATCATCGCCACCGGTACGTCCAACCGTCAGATCGGCGCGATGCTCGACAAGATCCGTGAAGCGGTCAAGGCACTGGGCGTCAAGCCTCTGGGCGAAGAAGGCAAGGGCGACAGCGACTGGGTACTGTTGGACATGGACGACGTGATCGTTCACATGATGACCGCCAGCGCCCGTCAGTTCTACGACCTGGAACGCCTGTGGGCCGGTGCTGAACAGAGCCGTGCTGGCAGCGCTGCTCACCACAGCCCGGAAAACACCCATGAGCATTTCCTGAAGCTCAACAAAGACCAAGAGTAAGGGTTCGCTGTGCGCCTGCGTTTGATCGCTGTCGGTTCGCGTATGCCCAAGTGGGTGGAAGAAGGCTGGCATGAATATGCCAAGCGTCTGCCATCCGAGCTGGCGCTTGAACTGGTGGAAATACCGCTCAACACCCGTGGCAAGAATGCCGACGTGGCTCGATTCATCCGTCAGGAAGGCGAGGCCATGCTGGCCAAAGTCGGCCCGGGCGAGCGGATCGTCACCCTCGAAGTGCACGGCAAGCCGTGGAGTACCGAGCAGTTGGCGGTTGAACTCGATCGCTGGCGCCTGGACTCGCGCACGGTGAACTTTATGGTCGGCGGCCCGGAAGGGCTGGCGCCGGAAGTCTGCGCCCGCGCTGACCAGCGCTGGTCGCTGTCGCCGTTGACGTTGCCGCACCCGTTGGTAAGGATTCTGATCGGTGAGCAGTTGTATCGCGCCTGGACAGTGTTGTCCGGGCACCCGTATCACAAATAGCTCAGCGCCCTGAATGTCTCAGCCGATTCGCCTTAAAGACCACGAGAAAGACTCACGCCTTGTGCGCGGACGAGTCGTGGTCGGCGCAATTGTTGTTGTGGTGCTGATTTGTGTGCTGCTCGCGCGTCTTTATTTCCTGCAGGTGGTGCAGTACGAGTACCACTCCACCTTGTCGGAAAACAACCGGGTGCATGTGCAGCCGATTCCGCCCACCCGCGGTTTGATTTTTGACCGTAATGGTGTGGTGATCGCGGACAACCGTCCCAGCTTCAGCCTGACCATGACCCGAGAACGTTCGGGGGACTGGCAGCAAGTACTCGATGTGATTGTCGAGGTGCTGGAGCTCACGCCTGAAGATCGTGCCCTGTTCGAAAAACGCACAAAGCAGGGGCGGCGGCCATTTGAGCCGGTGCCCATTCTGTTTGAGCTTAATGAAGAACAGATCGCCCGGATTGCCGTGAACCAGTTCCGTCTGCCCGGGGTTGAGGTAGTTGCGCAGTTGGTACGCCATTACCCGCAAGGCGCGCATTTTGCGCACTCGGTGGGTTATATGGGACGGATCAACGAAAAAGAGCTTAAAACCCTCGATCCGGTCAACTACAGCGGCACCCATCACATTGGCAAAACGGGCATCGAACGCTTCTATGAAGCCGAGCTGCACGGCCAGGTGGGTTACGAGGAAGTCGAAACCAATGCCCGGGGCCGGGTATTGCGGGTGCTCAAGCGCACCGATCCGATCCCTGGCAAGGACATCGTGCTCAGCCTCGATATCAAGCTGCAAGAGGCGGCCGAAGAAGCCCTGGCAGGGCGTCGTGGCGCAGTGGTCGCACTTGACCCGATGACGGGCGAAGTGCTGGCCATGGTCAGCCAGCCGAGCTTCGATCCCAACCTGTTTGTGACCGGCATCAGCTTCAAGGCTTACGCCGAGCTGCGTGATTCGATTGACCGCCCGTTGTTCAACCGCATCTTGCGCGGCCTGTATCCACCGGGCTCGACCATCAAGCCTGCGGTGGCCATTGCAGGCCTGGACAGCGGCGTGATCAGCGCCACGTCACGGGTTTATGACCCCGGCTATTACCAGTTGCCCAATTACGATCACAAGTACCGTAACTGGAACCGCACCGGTGATGGCTACGTCGATCTGGACACCGCAATCATGCGCTCCAACGACACCTATTTTTATGACCTGGCCCACAAGCTGGGGATTGATCGTCTGTCGACCTACATGAACCAGTTCGGCATTGGCAAGAAAGTCTCCCTCGACATGTTCGAAGAGTCTGCAGGGCTGATGCCGTCCCGTGAGTGGAAGCGTGCCACTCGGCGCCAGGCCTGGTTCCCGGGTGAAACCCTGATTCTGGGGATCGGCCAGGGTTACATGCAGTCCACGCCTTTGCAGCTGGCGCAAGCCACGGCGCTGATTGCCAGCAAAGGCAAGTGGATACGCCCGCATCTGGCCAAGACCATTGAAGGGGTGGCGCCGGTTGATCCTGACCCGATGCCCGATATCGTGCTGCGCGACCCGTCCAACTGGGCCAAGGTCAACCACGGCATGCAGCAAGTGGTGCATGGCGCGCGGGGTACTGCCCGTGTGGCGGGTGTCGGCGCGCAATACCTGATCGCCGGCAAGAGCGGTACCGCTCAGGTGGTGGCGATCAAGCAGGGCGAGAAGTATGACCGCTCCAAGGTTCAGGAGCGTCACCGTGACCACGCCTTGTTCGTCGGCTTTGCTCCGGCCAACAACCCGCAAATCACGGTCTCGGTCATGATTGAAAACGGCGAGGCCGGTAGCCGGGTGGCGTCGCCGGTGGTGCGCAAGGTCATGGATGCCTGGTTGCTGGATGCAGACGGCAAGCTCAAACCCGAATACGCCAGCCCTTCAAAGGCGGAGGCTCCGGCCAATGATAAGTAATTTTGACCGCATCCTCTCCAGCGAGGACGTGATGCGTCGGCGTGCCACGCTGCTTCAGCGTCTGCACATCGATGGGCCGCTGCTGATTTTGCTGCTGACCCTGGCGGCCGGCAGTTTGTTTGTCCTGTATTCGGCCAGTGGCAAAAGCTGGGACTTGCTGAGCAAACAGGCGACATCTTTCGGGATCGGGCTGGTGTCGATGTTCATCATCGCCCAGCTGGAGCCGCGCTTTATGGCGCGCTGGGTGCCAATCGGTTACTTGATCGGGGTCATGTTGCTGGTGGTGGTGGACGTCATGGGCCACAACGCCATGGGCGCCACGCGCTGGATCAACATTCCGGGGGTGATTCGCTTCCAGCCCTCGGAGTTCATGAAAATCCTCATGCCGGCGACCATTGCCTGGTACCTGTCCAAGCGCACCCTGCCGCCACAGCTCAAGCATGTGGCGGTCAGCCTGATGCTGATCGGGGTGCCCTTTGCCCTGATCGTGCGCCAGCCTGACCTGGGTACAGCGCTGCTGGTACTGGCGGGCGGCGCGTTCGTGCTGTTCATGGGTGGCTTGCGCTGGCGCTGGATCCTCAGCGTGCTGGCCGCGGCGGTGCCGGTGGCGATTGCCATGTGGATGTTCGTGATGCACGACTACCAGAAGCAGCGCGTACTGACCTTCCTCGACCCGGAAAGCGATCCGTTGGGTACCGGCTGGAACATCATCCAGTCCAAGGCCGCCATCGGTTCGGGCGGGGTGTTTGGCAAGGGCTGGCTGCTGGGCACCCAATCGCACCTGGACTTCCTGCCTGAAAGCCACACCGACTTCATCATCGCGGTGATGGGCGAAGAGTTCGGCCTGGTGGGCATTTGCGCACTGCTGCTGATTTACCTGCTGTTGATTGGTCGCGGCCTGGTGATTACCGCCCAGGCACAGACACTGTTCGGCAAATTGCTGGCAGGCAGTCTGACCATGACGTTTTTTGTTTATGTTTTCGTCAACATCGGTATGGTCAGTGGCCTGTTGCCCGTAGTAGGCGTGCCATTGCCATTTATCAGTTACGGCGGTACTTCGCTCGTGACGCTGCTTTCAGCGTTTGGGGTTTTGATGTCGATTCACACGCATCGCAAGTGGATCGCACAAGTTTGATTAAGGTGAATTATTCAATGCAAGCAATGCGTGGCTGGGCCGCTCGATACGCGCCATGGGTAGGCCTGCTGGGTCTGTTCGGGGCAGCGCAGGGCGCGGTGGCCGGCGACTACGAAGGTTCGCCCCAGGTGGCTGAGTTCGTCGGTGAAATGACCCGCGACTACGGTTTCGCCGGCGAGCAACTGATGGGCGTGTTCCGCGAGGCCGAGCGCAAGCAGAGCATTCTCGATGCGATCTCGCGCCCGGCCGAACGCGTCAAGCAGTGGAAAGAGTACGGCCCGATGTTCCTGACCGATGCCCGGGTAGCCCGTGGTGTCGACTTCTGGCGTGAACACGAGGCCGTGCTGGCCCGCGCCGAGCAGGAATACGGGGTACCGGCCCAGGTGATTGTGTCGATCATCGGCGTCGAAACCTTTTACGGCCGCAACACTGGCAATTACCGGGTGATCGATGCGCTGTCGACCCTGGGTTTCGATTACCCGCCGCGTGCCGAGTTTTTCCGCAAGGAACTGCGTGAGTTCCTGCTGCTGACCCGTGAAGAGCAAGTCGACCCGCTGACGCTCAAGGGCTCCTATGCCGGGGCTATGGGGTTGCCGCAGTTTATGCCGAGCAGCTTTCGCGCCTATGCGGTGGACTTCGACGGTGATGGCCACATCAATATCTGGAGCAACCCGGACGATGCCATTGGCAGTGTCGCCAGCTACTTCAAGCGTCATGGCTGGGTAGCCGGCGAGCCGGTGGTTATCCGTGCCGATGCGCGGGGCGATCGGGTCGATGAAGGCCTGACCCAGGGCATCGAACCGGTCAAGACCGTCGGGGAGTTGCGAGCGCTGGGGTGGTCGAGTCATGATGCGCTGCGTGACGACATGCCGGTTACGGCGTTCCGTCTGGAAGGCGCCGATGGCCCTGAATACTGGATGGGCCTGAAGAATTTTTACGCGATCACGCGCTACAACCGAAGCGTGATGTACGCCATGGCAGTGCATCAACTGTCCGACCTGCTGGTTCAAGCACGGGGCAACAAGTAATGCCGTTTCTAGCGATCCGCACACCTTTGAAGCTCACTGCCTGCACCGTTCTCGCGTTGCTGGTTGCGAGCTGTTCCAGCACCCCCCCGCAGCAGCAAAAGACGGCGGCTGTTCGCTCGACTCCGGGCCTGGACATCAACCGCGCGCACAAGGACGGCGCGCCGTGGTGGGACGTCGACGTGTCGCGCATCCCGGATGCCACGCCGACCCTGCACAGCGGCCCTTACAAGGCCAGCCCGTACTCCGTGCTGGGCAAGACCTACTTCCCGATGCAAGAGTCCAAGACCTACGTGGCCTCGGGCACGGCGTCCTGGTACGGTACCAAGTTCCACGGCCAGAACACCGCCAACGGCGAAGTGTATGACCTGTATGGCATGAGCGCGGCGCATAAAACCCTGCCGTTGCCCAGCTACGTCAAAGTCACCAACCTCGATAACGGCAAGGTCGTTGTCCTGCGGGTTAACGACCGCGGCCCGTTCTATTCGGACCGAATTATCGACCTGTCCTACGCCGCTGCCAAAAAGCTGGGCTATGCCGAGACCGGCACGGCCCGGGTGAAGGTTGAAGGTATCGATCCGCAGGCCTGGTGGGCCCAGCGCGGTCGTCCGGCACCGTTGATGCTCAATGAGCCGAAAGTGGCTCAGAGCGCCCCCGGCCCTAACGTGGCCACCGGCAAGATTGAACAATGGACGCCGCCGGCCCAGCAGCATGCTGCCGATGTCGTACCGGTCAGCCCAATGGCCAAGGGCCAGGGTACGTATTTGCAGGTAGGTGCTTTTGCCAATCCGGACGCTGCCGAGTTGCTTCGCTCCAAACTCAGTGGCATGGTCAGCGCTCCCGTATTTATCAGCTCGATTGTGCGCAATCAGCAAACCTTGCACCGCGTACGCCTGGGGCCTATTGCCTCGGCGGGCGAGGTACAGCAGATGCAAAGCAGCGTGCGTCAGGCCAATCTGGGCCAGCCGAGCGTTGTGACATCGGATCAGTAACACCTGTCAAAGCGTTGGGCCTTGAGCGTTCGGGGCCCAAACGCAGTTGCAGCGGTCAAGAATAAAAGCCCTTCGAGGGGCGGGCCTGCAACTGAATACGCGGCAGCCAGTCAGAGAACTGCCTGTACAGTTTTGCCCGTGAGGGCAAGTTTCCATTAACAACTTCGAGAGACGGATGAACATCACCACTTTTGCCAAACGCCTGTGCCTGCTTGTACCGCTGATCATCACGCCTGCCGCCTGGGCGGTCGAGATGATGCCCGCACCGCCACAACTGGCTGCCAAGGCTTACGTTCTGATGGATGCCAGCAGCGGTAACGTGCTGGTCGAGAACAACGGCGACCAGCGTCTGCCGCCAGCCAGCCTGACCAAGCTGATGACCGCTTATATTGCGACCCTGGAGATCCGTCGTGGCCAGATCGGTGAAAGCGATCCGGTAACCGTCAGCGAAAACGCATGGCGCACCGGCGGCTCGCGCATGTTCATCAAGGTCGGCACCCAGGTGTCGGTCAGCGATCTGCTGCACGGGATCATCATTCAGTCGGGTAACGACGCCAGCGTGGCTCTGGCCGAGCACATTGCCGGCAGCGAAGACGCATTCGCCGACATGATGAACAAGACTGCTGGCGAGCTGGGCATGACCAACAGCCACTTCATGAACCCGACCGGCCTGCCGAACCCGGAGCACTACTCGTCGGCTCATGACATGGCGTTGCTGGCCCGTGCCATCATTCACGAAGACCCGACTCACTACGCGATCTACTCGCAGAAAGAGTTCTTCTGGAACGGCATCAAGCAGACTAACCGCAACCTGTTGCTGTGGCGTGACAAGACCGTTGATGGTCTGAAAACCGGCCACACCGACGAAGCCGGCTACTGCATGGTGTCGTCAGCTGTTCGTGACGGCCAGCGCCTGATCGCTGTGGTATTCGGTACCAACAGCGAAGTCGCCCGTGCTGCCGAGACTCAAAAGCTGCTGACCTACGGTTTCCGCTTCTTCGAAACCCAGACCTTCTACCAGAAGGGCGTAGAGCTGGCTCAGGCGCCAGTCTGGAAAGGCACGACCAACCAGGTTAAAGCCGGTCTGGCCGAAGACTTGACCATGACCCTGCCTAAAGGCCAATTGAAAAAGCTGGCTGCAAGCATGACCATGAACCCGCAACTGATGGCCCCTATCGCCAAAGGCGATGTGATCGGCAAGGTTGAGGTCAAGCTCGATGACAAGGTTGTGCACAGCGCCGACCTGATCGCACTTGAGCCCGTTGAGGAAGGTGGTATTTTCCGACGCGTTTGGGACAGCATCCGTCTATTCTTCTACGGCATGTTCAACTGATAGCATTCCCTTGTGTGACCCCGCGCCCACCCTGCGCGGGGCACGTTTGCAGCTCAGGGCTTACGAGGCCGTTACGCCATGACCGATACCGAAGTAAAGGCGCCAAAGATCGAATTTCCTAACGTGGATTACCCGGTTAAGGTGATCAGCGATACAGGCGTGGGCAACAGGGACGCGATCATTGAAATCGTCAAGAAACACGCGACGATCAATCATGACCGTGTTGATGAACGCCAAAGCAGCAACGGCAAGTACACCACGATCCAGTTGCACATCGTGGCGACCGACCAGGATCAGCTGTACAACATCAACAGCGACTTGCGAGCCACCGGCTTCGTGCACATGGTGTTGTGATGTCGCAGGTCCTGGGTATTCGCGAGCTGGGTTTGCTCGACTACGAGCACACCTGGCTGGCGATGCAGCGGTTTACCGATGGGCGCAAGCTTGATCCGGACACGCAGGACGAAGTCTGGCTGGTGCAGCATCCGCCGGTGTTTACCCAGGGTCAGGCAGGCAAGGCCGAGCATCTGCTGCTGCCGGGGGATATCCCGGTGGTCAAGTCGGATCGCGGAGGCCAGGTGACCTACCACGGCCCTGGCCAGCTGGTCGCGTATCTGATGCTTGATGTGCGCCGGTTGGGTTATGGCGTGCGTGAGCTGGTAACGCGCATGGAGCACTGCCTGATCGACCTGCTCGCCAGCTACGGCGTGAACGCTGCAGCCAAGGCTGATGCACCGGGCGTGTATGTTGATGGCGCGAAAATCGCCTCTCTGGGGCTGCGGATCCGCAATGGCTGCTCCTTCCACGGTCTGGCCCTGAATGTGGACATGGACCTGGAACCGT